>NZ_CP181167.1:600000-800000 GCF_047824785.1 Nitrobacter sp. TKz-YC01
CCTTCGCGCGATCCGCCTCGGTACCCGCTGCATAGGCCTTGAAAGGCTTGAGCCCGTCGGCGGCGGCAACGGGAATCATTCCATGACGCGATTTCTCCAACAGACGCTGATCGCCCGCCGCTGCCGCCGTCGCCGGGCCGGCGTCCGCCGCATCCAGGCCGGGACCGGAAACCACGACATCCTGACGTGATCCGCTGGATCCGTCGATGATGGTGATGGTCTTCTGTCCGTTGGCGGATGGAGCAGCGACGGCGGCGCTGTCCGGCTGCTGCGGTGGAGGGCGGATGGCCGCGGGCTTGTCGTCGCTGACCGGGGCTTGCCGGATCGCCACCCGCGCCCTGGGTTCGCCACCGAGAGGGTCGTGATTGAAGAAAGCAAAGCCCAGGAAGGCGACGAGGATCGATCCCAGCAAAAATCCCATGGCCTGAGACAGCGTGAAAGGAAGCCGGAAGCGGCGCCTGGGCGCGGGGTTCTGTCCCAGCGGCGTGCTGAGATCGTCCGTCGTATCGCTCATGGCCCCCTCGAATCATCCCCAATCGAGGATACCATGGGCGCCTGCAAAATGCGGCAATGCGAGATCTGGCGACTGCCCTAAAGCGGCACGCAAACGAACCGGGCGGCCTAGAGCATCGGACCCGAAAGTGGGAACCGGTTTCGGGATAAATCCGATGCTCAATCAACTAACTGGAGCGGCGGCGCTGATTCCATTTGACCGGCCGCCGCTCTAAAGGCCGCCCGCTTCCGAAACACCGGAGCATGATCCGATCCGGCTGAACCGGACCATGCTCCGGAGATCTGTGTCTGGTCGCATTTTCTTCCGGCGAATCGGAATCCGCGTCGCCGAAAGATGCCCGAGACAATTCAGAGGATCAATTCGCCGCCTTGTTCGCGGGCTTGTCGATCGCCGCCTTGTTGCTCGCGGGTGGCGAAGAAGCGTTGATCTTGACGCCGCGCAGAAGGTCGCCGGCCATCTTGAGAGCCTTGTCGTTCTTGGCGTCCGGCGGGACGTAGGATTGCGAGCCTGTCTTCTCGTCGTTGCCGTTTCGCAGGTGTCCCCGCAGCGAAGCCTCGCCTTTGGTGTCGGTCCGTGACTTCAGTTCATCGGGCACATCCTGAAGCACCTCGATATCCGGAACGATGCCCTTGGCCTGAATCGAACGGCCCGAGGGCGTATAATAGCGTGCGGTCGTCAGCCGGAGCGCGCCATTGCCCGAGCCAAGCGGAATGATGGTCTGCACCGAGCCCTTGCCGAACGAGCGGGTCCCGATCAGGGTCGCCCGCTTGTGGTCCTGCAACGCGCCAGCGACGATTTCGGACGCGGATGCCGATCCGCCGTTGACCAGAATGATCACCGGCTTGCCCTTGGCGAGGTCACCCGGATGCGCGCTGCGCCGCTGGGTTTCCTCGGCATTGCGCCCGCGCGTCGACACGATCTCGCCCCGATCGAGGAAGGCATCCGAAACGGTCACGGCTTCCTCGAGCAACCCGCCGGGGTTGTTGCGCAGATCGATGATATAGCCCTTGAGCTTGTCACCGATCTGGCTCTGGAGGTCGGAAACCGACTTCTTCAGCCCTTCGGTGGTCTGCTCGTTGAACGTCGTGATGCGGATATAGGCGATGTCGTCGGACTCGGTGCGCGAACGAACCGAGCGGACACGAATGTTGTCGCGCACCAGCGTCACGTCGATCGGATTATCCTGTCCCTTGCGGATAATTTTCAGCTTGATCTTGGTGCCGATCGGACCGCGCATCTTGTCGACGGCCTGGTTGAGGGTCAGGCCCTGCACCGCTTCGTCGTCAAGATTGGTGATGATGTCGTTGGCGAGGATTCCTGCCTTCGATGCCGGCGTGTCGTCGATCGGCGAGACTACCTTGACCAGGCCATCCTCCATCGTCACCTCGATGCCGAGACCGCCGAATTCACCGCGGGTCTGCACCTGCATGTCGCGGAAGCTCTTCGCATCCATGTAGCTCGAATGCGGATCGAGACCCGTGAGCATGCCGCTGATGGCTGATTCGACCAGCTTGCTGTCATCGGGTTTTTCGACGTAATCGGTGCGGACCCGCTCGAACACGTCGCCGAACAGGTTGAGCTGGCGATAGGTATCCGACGTTGCGGCGCGCGCGCTCGATCCCATCAGCACAGATCGCGGCTGCGTCACGAACAGCGTCAACGCGGCACCCGCGGCAGCGCTGAGAACAATAAGGGAAACCTTGCGCATCATCCGCGAACCTTTTGGCCTTTGTTAGCGGCCCACCACGGGCCTGGATCAATGGGAGTGCCGTCCTTACGGAACTCAATGTAGAGAACGGGCTGGCTAGCGTTTGCCGCGAGAATCGAGGCGACACGGGAGGTCGATCCCATCGTCGCTACCGGCTCTCCGGTCAACACGAACTGGCCGATGTTAACCGAAATACGCTCCATGCCGGCGATCAGCACATGATACCCGCCCCCGGCATTGAGGATCAAGAGTTGTCCATAGCTGCGGAACGGCCCCGCATAAACCACCCAGCCATCGCACGGCGTCGTGACCTGAGCGCCCGGACGGGCGGCTAACGAGACGCCTTTTTCGATGCCGCCGGCTCCGTCGGAACCGCCGAAGTCGCGAATCCTGGCGCCGTTAACCGGAAGCGCAAACATGCCTTTGGCGGAAGCGAAGGCAATAGCCGGGCGGAGCCGGCCGGGATCCTTGAGGGCTCCCGGATTCGGCTTGCCGTTCGGCGTCCCCGGAACGCCTTGCCGGCTGGCGGTGGCCGCCGCCCTGGCCGCGCTCTTGAGATCCTGCTCCAGCTTCGCGATCAGGCCCTGCAGGGTATCGACCTGGCGCGACAGCTCGATCGCGCGCGCCGCCTCCGCGGCCATGTTTTTCTCGATGCCGCTTTGCTGCCGCTGCCGTTCGTCCACCAGCGTCGCCAGGCGGGTTTGTTCGTCCTTGAGGCTGTCGCGATCGGCCGCCATCCGATCCCGCTCGGCGGCGATTGAGGTCCGGAGGCCGACGAGTTCATCGAGATCAGCCACCAGCTTTTCCGCGCGCACGCGCATCTCGGGCACCACGGAGCCGAGCAGGATCGCGGTACGCAACGATTGCAAGGCATCCTCCGGCCGCACCAGCAAAGCGGGCGGAGTGCGGCGGCCGGCGCGCTGGAGCGCGGCGAGCACTTCGACGATCTCCGATCGCCGCGAATCCAGCGAGTCCCGGATGTCCTGTTCGCGCGCGCCGAGCGGCAGCAGGCGCGCTTCGGCCTCCGCGATGCTGGTCTCGATGTCACGGACCCGGGCGGCGACATCGATCAGCTGCTGATTGAGCTTGGCGCGGTTTCGACCGATCGCCGCGATATCGACTTTCAGCCGCTCCTGCAGTTCAACCGCGTTCTTCTGCTGCTCGCGTACCGCTTCCAGCTCCCGCTCGCGCTGCTTGATGTCGTCCGCCGACGGAGTCGCCGGAGCGGACGTTCCAGCCTGCGCCATCACGGCCGACGATACCGCGGACGAAAACCCCGCAAGCAGACAGGCGGAGATTACGAGCATTGAAGCAGGCGGCGACTGTCTGCCCCTTGCCTCCGTGGACCGCAAGCGCAGGCCCCGGATCAGTTCCAGCTCAGGTGATCGGCGCTCGTATGTTCGCACGATGTCAATCCGGTCGCGCCAGCGCGTTCAGCATTGTACGCTAACCACGGTGATAAGGATGACCGGCCAGGATGGTCGCGGCCCGGTAGATCTGCTCCAGCAGCATGACGCGCACCATCTGATGCGGCCATGTGGCCGCGCCGAATGCAACGCTCAATCTAGCCCTGCGCCTTAATTCAGGCGAAAGTCCGTCCGCGCCGCCGATGATGAAAACCGCGTCCGCCACCGACTCATCCCTCCAGCGGCCGATCTGTTCCGCAAATGCGGCGCTGCCGATACTTTTGCCCGTTTCGTCCAGCGCCACCATCATCTCCCCGGGTGCCAGCGCGAGAATCGCCGCCGCCTCTTCGCGTATGCGTTGCCCGGCATCGCGGGCGCGGCTTTCCGCGACTTCATGGACATCCAGGCCGCGAAAGCCGAGCTTGCGCCCGATATCCTCGAAACGTCCGCGATAGCGCTCGGCAAGCTCCCGCTCAGGCCCGTGCTTCAGACGCCCCACGGCAATGACGACGAGTCGCATCTGCGCACGCTGACATGCAATAATTGAAACGCAACGGCGGACGGTTCAGACCGTCTTCGCCGTCGCCGTGTTCTGTATCCACAATCTCTCGAGATTGTAGAATTCACGAACCTCCGGCCTGAATACGTGCACGACCACGTCGCCGGAATCGATCAGCACCCAGTCGCAGTTCGGCATGCCCTCGGTACGGATTTTCTTGACCCCGATGTCCTTGAGGCCCCTGGCCACCGTTTCGGCGATCGCGCCGACATGGCGGTTGGATCGGCCAGTGACGATCACCATGTAGTCCGAGACGGCGGACCTGCCGCGCAGGTCAATGGTGAGAACATCTTCCGCCTTCATATCCTCGAGGCGGGAAAGGATCAGCTTGAGGTTTTGCTCGACGTCCGGCTGCGCCTCCGAAATGACGGAGTCCACCGAAGACGTTCGGGTTTCAGGCCTGTGGGGCTTGGCCGCCGTTCTCTTCGGCGTTGACGATCCGAGCGATGCGGATGACTGAGGCCTGGACAATACAGGTGCGGTCAGGGACCATTTCCTTTCAAGGTGCCGACGCCGAACCCAGCGCCCGATGGTCTATAATACGCATGTAGGGGAGAAGGTTTCAAGATTCCAGTGTGACCGCCTTCAGGTTTTCAGGTCGCCGTCGATCCATGTTCCGTCCCGGTTCCGCAGCCCGGTCGAGGACAACCGCGATTTCATTCCGGTGAGGAAAACCCAGGCAGGCAGGCGGTGCGTGGCCAGCCGGTCGGCCCTCGCTTCCGGCAAACGCCACCGCGCAAGCGCCTGCGCGGCGGGCGCGGCAAGAGCCCGGAAACTGTGCGGCGGGCGATCGACCACCGCGATCGGCGCCGCGGCGGCGATCCGCTGCCAGTTTTCCCAGCGATGAAACTGCTCCAGATTATCGGCGCCCATGATCCAGACAAAGCGCACGTTGGCGCATCTGCGTCGCAGATAGGTGATGGTGTCGATGGTGTAGCGCGTTCCGATGACGGCTTCGAGACAACTGATGTCGATGCGCGGATCGCTCGCCACCGCCGCCGCCGCCGCGGCGCGGTCGCCGAGAGCGCGAAGCGCACGCGCATCCTTGAGCGGGTTGGCGGGTGAAACGAGCCACCAGATCCGGTCGAGTTCCAGCCGCTTCAGGGCATACAGGCTGACGGCGCGATGCGCGGCGTGAGGCGGATTGAACGAGCCGCCAAGCAGGCCGATACGCATGCCATCGGAATGAAGCGGGATGGCGCGTGAGACGACGGAACGCGAGCCCAAATCAATCCCCGCGCCACCCGCAGGATGATCCGGGCGCGCTCACGGGCGGACCTGCCCGTCACCATGAACGCGATATTTGAAACTCGTCAGTTGCTCGGCGCCAACCGGCCCGCGCGCATGGAACTTGCCCGTGGCAATGCCGATTTCAGCCCCGAAGCCGAACTCTCCGCCGTCGGCGAATTGCGTCGACGCATTGTGCAGGACGATCGCCGAATCGACCTCGTTGAGAAACCGGGCCGCCGTTTCGGGATCCCCGGTCACGATCGCATCCGTGTGGCGCGAGCCGTGATGCTGGATATGATCAATCGCGCCGCCGCAACCATCGACCACGCGCGCGGAAATGATCGCGTCCCCGTATTCGGTGTCCCAGTCGCTGTCGGCCGCGGCCCTGACCCGCGGATCGACGCCCTGCACGTCGGCGTCGCCGCGCACCTCGCAACCGGCCTCGATCAGCGTTTCGACCAGCGGCTTCAGAATGTCCCGCGCGCCCGAGCGATCGACCAGCAGCGTCTCGGCCGCGCCGCAAACGCCAGGCCGGCGCATTTTCGAGTTGAGCACGACCGCCTTCGCCATCGCGAGATCGGCGGCGCCATCGACATAGACATGATTGACGCCCTCAAGATGCGCGAACACCGGCACGCGCGCCTCGGCCTCGACCCGCGCGACAAGGCTTCTGCCGCCGCGCGGCACGATCACGTCGATGCCGCCGTTCATCCCGCTCAGGAGCAGCCCGACCGCGGCGCGGTCGCGCGTCGGCACCAGCGTGATCGCCGCTTCCGGCAATCGCGCCTCGCGCAGTCCCTGCACGAGGCATTCATGAATCGCGCGGCATGAGCGAAAGCTTTCCGAGCCGCCGCGCAGGATCACGGCGTTGCCGGATTTGAGGCACAGCACGCCGGCATCGGCGCAGACATTGGGACGGCTCTCGAAGATCACGGCCACCACCCCGAGCGGCACCCGCACGCGCTCGATGGTCATGCCGTTGGGCCGCTGCCAGCGCTCGGTGACACGTCCCACCGGATCGTCGATCTCACGGACCACCTTCACGCCGCCGGCCATCGCCTCCACGCGCGCCTGCGTCAGCGTGAGACGGTCGAGGAAAGCGGCGGTGGCGCCGCCGGCGCGCGCATCAGCGACGTCTTCGGCATTGGCCTCGAGAATCACCGCCGCATGGCTTCGGATCGCGCGCTCCATCGCATCGAGCGCCTCGTTCTTCTGCGCCGTTGAAGCCAGGCCGAGCGCTCGCGCGGCAGCACGCGCCCCTGTCGCAAGGTCGCCCATCAAGGCCGAAAGATCGGCCGAGGCATCGATCGCCTTCAAAGAAGCAGTCATGCGGGTAACGGTCTTCGATGATATGTTCTCGTCATATCCCTAACATAGAAATCCGGGATCGGCGAGGCGTCCCAGGCCCGAAGACATGCTTCGCTCGAAAACGCCATAAAGCCCGGAGCACGACTCTCTGGCTAACCCGCCTCACCAGGCGAGCCGACCACGAGGTCGTCGCGATGAATCATTTCGACGCGGCCGCGAACCCCCAGAAGCTGGGCGGCATCGGAAGACGAACGCCCCTTGATCCTGTCGGCGTCGGCGGCGTCGTAGGCGACGAGGCCGCGGCCGATTTCATGCCCGTTCGGGCCGCGCACGATGACGGCGTCGCCCCGCGCGAAATGCCCGTCGATCCGGGTCACGCCCGCCGGAAGCAGGCTCTTGCCGGCGCGCAGCGCCGCGACCGCGCCGGCATCGATCGTCAGCGTACCCCGGGGCTCCAGCGAACCGGCGATCCAGCGCTTGCGCGCCGTGACCGGATTGGCCGGCGTCAGAAACCATGTACAGGGACCGGCATCCATGATGGCCCGCAGCGGATGCGCGATCGTACCGGAAGCGATCAGCATGTGCGTTCCCGCGGTCGTCGCGATCTTCGCTGCCTCGATCTTGGTCCGCATTCCGCCGCGCGACAGCTCGGATGCGGCGCTGCCGGCCATCGCCTCGATGTCGGCCGTGACCCTCTTCACCACCGGAATCAGTTTTGCCTCCGGATTGAGATGGGGCGGCGCGTCATAGAGCCCGTCGATGTCCGACAACAGGATCAGCAGATCCGCGCTCGCCATGGTGGCGACCCGCGCGGCAAGCCGGTCATTGTCGCCGTAGCGGATTTCGTTGGTGGCGACCGTATCGTTTTCGTTGATGACCGGGACCGCGCGCCATTCGAGCAGCTTCGCGATGGTCGAGCGCGCATTGAGATAGCGGCGGCGTTCCTCGGTGTCCTGCCATGTCACCAGGATCTGCCCCGCGCCGATGCCGTGATCGGCCAGCACTTTCGACCATATCCGGGCCAGCGCGATCTGTCCGACGGCGGCGGCGGCCTGACTCTCCTCCAGCTTCAGCGGGCCACCAGGCAACTTGAGCTTGCTACGGCCGAGAGCAACCGCGCCTGACGAGACCACCAGCACCTCACAGCCGTCGCCGTGAAGCCCCGCGATATCGGCGGCCAGCGCCGACAGCCATTCCCCTCGCACCTTGCCCGCGGCGGAATCGATCAGCAGCGACGAGCCGACCTTGACGACGATACGGCGAAATTTCTTGAGATGCGGGCGGGTCATGGCAATCGACGGTCAATCGAAACGAAAGCGCCGCTTTCATCACATGAAAGCGGCGGACAGGAAAGCGGAATGCCGATCGAAATCATTCGATCGCAAAACCGGTATGCACTCTATAGGGAGTATGCGCTCACCGTCGCGCGGCTCAGGGGGACCACGGCTTGGCGCGGGCGACCGGCGTTTCCATCGCCTGTGCCGCCGAAACATCCGCGCTTCTCGCCTTGTCCGAGACCGGCGCCTGCCCGATGACCTCGACCAGCGCGCGCAGCACATCCTGCACGCCCTCGCCGGTGACGCCCGAGACCAGCAGCGGCGTTTTCTTCGCGGCGCGCTTGAGGCGGTCGCGCTGCTTTTTCAGATCCTCGGCCGTGACCGCGTCGATCTTGTTGAGCGCCACGATCTCGACCTTTTCGGCAAGCGCTCCGGCGTAGGCCTCCATTTCTCCGCGCACGATCTTGTAGGCGCGGCCGGCATGATCGCAGCCGGCATCCACCAGATGCAGCAGCACGCGGCAGCGCTCGACATGCCCGAGGAAACGATCGCCCAGTCCCGCGCCCTCATGCGCGCCCTCGATCAACCCGGGAATATCCGCCAGCACGAATTCGCGATCCTGCACTCTCACGACACCGAGCTGCGGGTGCAGCGTGGTAAATGGATAGTCGGCGATCTTCGGCTTCGCCGCGCTCACCTTGGAGAGAAACGTCGACTTGCCTGCATTGGGCAAACCGACCAGACCGGCATCGGCGATCAGCTTCAACCGCAGCCAGATCCAGCGTTCCTCGCCCGGCTGGCCGGGATTGGCGCGGCGCGGCGCCCGGTTGGTCGACGACTTGAAGTGCGCGTTGCCGAACCCGCCATTGCCGCCTTCGGCCAGCACAAGGCGCTCGCCGACCCGGGTGAAGTCGTGGATCAGGGTTTCGCGATCCTCGTCGATGATCTGGGTGCCAAGCGGCACCTTGAGCACGATGGCCTTGCCGTTCGCGCCGTGGCGGTCCGAGCCCATGCCGTTAGTGCCCTTCGGGGCCTTGAAGTGCTGCTGGTAGCGATAGTCGATCAGGGTGTTGAGGCCGTCGGCGACCTCGACGATGACGTCGCCGCCGCGGCCTCCATTGCCGCCCGAGGGGCCCCCGAACTCGATGAACTTCTCGCGGCGGAAAGCCACGCAGCCGTTACCACCATCGCCGGAACGGATATAAACCTTGGCTTCATCGAGAAATTTCATGACCGATAGGTAGGATAGGGAAGCCGGGGAGGCAACGGCCATGCATCATGCATCCGTCGCAGCCAGAAACGGAAAGGCTCCAGCCTTCGGCTCCGGCAGGACGGCGGCATGCCCGCCCCAGAAGACCTCAGATGCACGGCTCACGGCGCGCGGCGCTGTTCCAACGCTTCAGCGACGACCACACGCCACGCGACAGGCGGAAACGATCGACCGGCGTGGATGAGCCGAGCGCCCTGATGCGGTGCAGTTCGACGCCGGTCCACTGGAAACCGCACTTCTCAAGCACGTTGCGCGAGGCCGGATTGATCACGCGGGTGCCGGAGACCATGCGATCGACGTCATACTCCTCGAAAGCGTAATCGATGACCGCGCGCACGGTCTCGGTGGCGAAGCCCCGGCCCCAATGATCAACGCCGAACCAATAACCCAGTTCGGGCGCGTCGGGTTTTCTCCAGTCAACGCCAGCTACTCCGACCGGCACATGATTGTGCTCGACCAGAAACACCATCTGGCGGCTATCACCTGCGGCGGCTTCGACGAATTGAACGGCGTCATCCGGCGTATAGGGGTGCGGCAGGCAGCGCGTCATCTCCGCGATGCGCCGGTCGTTGGCGAGCGCGGTGATGTCCCTGACATCCGCATGGGTTGGCCTGCGTAATGTCAACCGCTCGGTTTCAAGCGCAAACGACCGCCGATCGCGCTGCAAGGGCGTGAGTATTGGCATGTCCTGCAGCATGGTCGGCTCCGTGTCGCGAACGCAAGTCCCATGCGAGCGCAAAATGAAAAAGGAGGCCGGTTTCCCGCCTCCCCTTGGAGCCATCGATGCTCCACCGGTTCAACAGGGACCGGCGGACGCAACGTCATCCACCGTCTACTCGGCCGCGGCTTCCGTCATCGGGAGGACCGACACGAAAGTCCGGCCGCCGGTTTTTACGCGAAACGCGACGTGACCTTCGACCTTGGCGAACAGGGTATGGTCCGTGCCCATACCGACATTCAGACCCGGATGCCAGGTGGTTCCACGCTGGCGGGCGATGATGTTGCCGGGAATCACATGCTCGCCGCCGAAAGCCTTGATGCCAAGGCGCTTGCCATGCGAATCGCGCCCGTTCCGCGAGGAACCGCCTGCCTTTTTGTGAGCCATCGCCCGTCTCCAAACTCGTCCGAATCTCTAGATCATTTCCGTGACAGAATCATTCATTTTCTGTCACGGGGATTTTTAATTGCTCTTAATCCGCGTCTTCCGCCGTCTTGGCGGCTTTCCTCGCGGCCCTCTTGGGCTTGTCGTCGCTCGCGCCTTCCGCGGGCTTGACGGCCTTTTCCTTCTTCGGGCGCGGCCCGATTGTCGGGCTCTTGCCGTCAGCCAGGATCTCGGTGACGCGCAGCACGGTGATCTCGTCGCGATAACCCCGCTTGCGCTTGGAGTGCTTGCGGCGGCGCTTCTTGAACGCGATCACCTTGGGACCGCGCTTGTGCTGCAGCACTTCCGCCGCGACCGAGGCGCCCGCCACCGTGGGCGCGCCAAGCACCGGCGTGTCGCCGCCCAGCAACAGAACCTCGCCAAGCTGCACGATCGTTCCGACCTCGCCGGCGATCTTGCCAATCTCAAGCACATCATCCGGAACGACACGGTACTGCCGGCCGCCGGTTTTGATGACTGCGAACATCGTTTTATTCCTTCGTGTTCGATCCCGGCCTCGGAAGGTTCCGGGCCGGCTTTTTGTTCAGTCGTTGGACAGGAGCATTTTATCCGACGGCAACCCGGGCGAACGCCGCTTTGCCTGATCATGCTCGATGATTTTCGACGCAGCCGGGGGATTGACCATCCGGCCACACAAGAACAAGCGGCGCCGGGTAAACCCCGCGCCGGTTGCGGGACTTATAGCCCGCCAACGCCGCGAGTCAAGGAAATCGCATGGCCGTATCGCGCAAACGGCAGCAATTCTCCTCGCTTTACAATGGACGCCGCCTCGAGATCACCCCCATGCGGCTGGCCGGCCGCCCGGTCATGAAACCAATGGGTTCCCTCGCAGTTGTTGCAGGCTGGATCAAACGGGCAAGGGGGCACCATACGACATGGCGGAAGACGCTCTGACAACTTCGGGCATCGGCAAGCACGGCGTTCTCCGGCTGCCCTCGGTGGACATCGACAACTACAACATCGAGTTGAAGGACGATGATGGTTTCCTCGGCGACCGCGCCTGCAAGGGCGCGTTCCGCAGGATTCTTGACGACCTGCGCAAGCCGCTGAAAAAAAACGGCGAGGATCCGCTCGGCAAGGCGCCATCCGAGGCGATCGCCAAAGGCTCGCTCGACGAGGCGCTGGTCGGAGAGGATATCGAGGCCTCCGCCCTTGTGCATGGCGCCATCGAGGAATTCGCGCAGGAACTGGCTTATGTGACCGGGCGCTTCCTTAAAACCAAAGCCTGGGCCAACACCGAATGCATCGTGGTCGGCGGCGGCTTCCGCAAGAGCCGGGTCGGCGAGATCGCGATCGCCCGTGCCGACCTGTTGTTGAAGAACGAGGGCCACAAGGTCCACCTGGTTCCGATCCGCTTCGATCCCGACGAAGCGGGACTGATCGGTTGCCTGCATCTTGCGCCTTCCTGGATTTTCGAGGCGTTTGACAGCATTCTGGCGGTTGATATCGGCGGCACCAATATCCGCTGCGGCGTGGTCGAGACCAAATGGAAGAAGGCCGCCGACCTGTCCAAGGCCGGGGTTTGGAAATCTGAACTGTGGCGCCACGCCGACGACGAGCCAACCCGCGAGGGCGCGGTGAAGAAGCTCGTGAAAATGCTGAAGGACCTCGTTTCGCAGACGGAAAGGCAGGGACTGAAGCTCGCGCCCTTCATCGGCATCTCCTGTCCGGGCGTGATCGAGGAGGACGGATCAATCGAGAAAGGCGCGCAGAACCTTCCCGGCAACTGGGAGAGCAGCAGATTCAACCTGCCGAAGTCACTGATCGAAGCCATCCCGGAGATCGGCGGTCACGATACCACCGTGCTGATGCATAACGATGGCGTGGCGCAGGGCCTGAGCGAAATGCCTTACATGCAGGATGCCAGCCGCTGGGGCGTTTTGACCATCGGCACCGGCCTCGGCAACGCGCGCTTCACCAACCGCAGGAAAGAGAAGGAGAACAAGAAGGAAAAGAAGCCCGAGGACGGAAAGGACAAAGACAAAGACAAGAAGGATAAGAAAGCCAAGGACTGACGACACCCTTCGGGCATGATCCGATCAAGTTGAACCGGACCACGCTCCGGAAATTATTGGCTGGTCGCATTCTTTTGCGGCGAACCTGCATCCCTTTGCCGGACCCGAGGATGGAATCCGGTTTGCGTGAGAAAGCGCGTCAAAACATAAAGATAAAGTCTCCTCACTGTTTCCATGAAACGGTGAAAGACGCTAGAACTGACCTTCCCTCACAACAAAGTAACCTTGATTTGTGAGGTTAAGATTGGGATCACGTTGCCGGCTGCGCAAAGACCGCTACGGTCATATTGTCGCGCAGGTGGTCCGCGAAGCCGCACTTCCGGCCACGATTTTAATGACGCGGCACGGGGCCGCCGGTTATTATTGCGTCCGGCGGTCCCACCCTTGACGGCAAGGGCACCGTGGTCCGGGTCTGCCGCCCGCCTCTGGCTGCGGATGCGGTTGAGTTTTGCATTTGACCACGCGGCCATGTATCAATGCGCGCGTTTTCTGGCGCGAATCTGTTTCCGCTTCGCCTGAAACGCGCTAGAGCATTTCGCTTCTAAAGCGAAAATCCAGATTATTGTTTTGACGCGTTTTCTTCACGCGAACCGGTTTCCACCTCGCTCGAAAACGCTATAAATGGGCCTCACCCGCCCGACAGCCCCTTTGGAGAGGTGGCAGAGTGGTCGAATGCACCGCACTCGAAATGCGGCATAGGTGCAAGCCTATCGGGGGTTCGAATCCCTCCCTCTCCGCCATTAACTAATTGAAAACACTTTACTTTTCGATTTGAGAGCCGAAATTCCTTTTGATTTCAAAGGGGTTTAGCGGAGGCGACCGAACCTCAGAGACTGCCAAAACGCTGATTCCGGGTCTCTGAACGGCTTTCGTCTCAAACCATGCGAACCTCGGTCGATTTGGTTCGGTCGTAAAATACTACATGATTTCAATAACTTGCGCTTCCAGAACCACGCCCGGGTTGTAACGGGTGCCGCCGCCAGCCATCCCGAACAGAGACACCCGAAGTGGACGTTTTCGAGCGTAATATAGCGAAGGCAGGCGGACAACGTCCATGAGAATCATCAGCAAGCAAGTGCGACCTCTCTCACCGCACATGACGGATGGCCGCCGGAGTTACCAGGCTCGTAGACACCGACAAGGAACATGAAAAGTCGACCCCGTGGCGAGAGGCTATGGGCAGGCATCGCCCAGTTCAAGCTCGTAGGTCGTCTTGCCGACTCCCTGCGGCGGCACAGGTTTCAGATAGATCGTCAAGTCACATTCCTGCGTCCTGACCTGCCACTCATGCGCCCCATCGGAACGGGTGCCGGTATTGGCGACATGCCCAATCGATGCTTGACGGAGCGCATCCGCCACCGCCGCGCTGGACAGGATCTTGTTGATCTGTTCGGCGCTGTCGTAGAAGCCCGACAACGCCGCCTGCGCAGGTGCTGTGGCCAATACCAATGCGAGTGTGGTCAAGATGGATTTCATGTTGCGTTTCCTTCGTGGTTCGTCGTTTCTGGTCCGTCGCGGCGGCCTCAATGGATCGTCCGGCCTCCATTCCTGACGATCTTGAAACTCATGAAACGGTCGAGCAACGGCGTCTTGCGGTAGCTCAGCTTGTCAAATCCGCTGTACTTTTCGACGTCGGGATGACGCTCCATCATCCCCAGCCAGGACAGCGGACGCACGAGGCGGGAGAGAAGGTAGTAACTGGCGTCCTCCACCGGGCTGTACCGATACCGAGTGACAAGATCGAGCGGCAGGCACCACCCGGCCAGTTCCGTCAGCGGCACCCAGTCATCGAGCCGGTTCTGGACCACGCCGAGGAAATGCACGAAGTCGGCCTCGTCATATTCGATGGGGAACCGCTCGTGACCCAGGAAATCGAAGCCGGTGAAGAAAGTATCGAACAGCTCGGCCTGTAACGCGCCGTAGTCGCCGATCATAGCCTTGCCCGCCTTCGTCAGCACCGCCTTGCCCTTGTAGTGCCTGATGAGCCGGGCACCCATCAGAAGCTCGTGCATGATGGCGAGCGGCAGGAAGTCCAACTCGTTCAGCACCTTGTTGAGCCGGTAGAGTTCCTCGGCCTCGTATTCGGGCCAGCGGAAGTCCTCAGCCGCCCATGTCACGAACTTGCGGTAGAACGCGCCCGACCTGGTGAGCGTGATGCCGTCATTATCGCGGGCGTACACCAGCGCCTTCATGGCGTTGATCGTCATCGGGCTTCCCGACAGGTCGGAAATGCCAAGGCTCTCGTTGAGGAAGATGATCGGGGCGATCCTCGACTGGCGGATCATGGCTGGAACGCACCCTGTCGTTGCAGTGCCAGTAGATAGGCGACGACATCGGCCTTCTCGTGGTCGAACAGCCGGAAGGTCGTCATCGGGAAATGATCCTCCTGCATGAACCGGGCGAAATACGCCTCGTCGCGTCCCTCCCGCTTCACGATCTCCTCGAATGGGGGAGCCATGTCGGGATCGGGCGTGTCCGCCGGCTGCAGGTGACACATGCGGCACCACTCATCCACGATCCCGGCACCTCGGGAAGCGGCATCCTCTGCATAAGCACCAGCAGAGGTAGTCAGCGTCACGATGATACTTGCCAAGATTATTCTGCCCATTTCATGCTGTCTCTTTTTCTTGGATTGCCCCCAATCTTTCAACCCGTACCGTTACATCGCACAATACCCTCATGATGCCTCGTCTCGCACTGATTCCCCTGATTGCCACCATACTGTTTGCAAGCTCGGCTGTTGCTGCAACGGCCACGACAATAACAGGCGCCGCGAGAATTTCCGATGGTGACACCATCACGGTGAAGGGCACGAAGATCCGGTTGAACGGCATCGATGCGCCGGAGACCGATCAGGTCTGCATCGACACCGCCGAAAAGACCTACGCCTGCGGGATCGCCGCGCGCGACGCGTTGGTCCGATTGGTTCATGACCGCATGGTTACCTGCACGGGTAGTGAGACCGACCGCTATGACCGGCGCATCATGACCTGCTTTGTTGGCGAGATGGACATCAACGCAGCGATGGTAGCCGGAGGCTGGGCGCTCGCGTTCAGGCGCTACTCGGATATCTATGTTGGCGAGGAACAGATCGCGCGCACAAAGCAGGCAGGTCTGTGGTCCGGCGCATTCATTGCTCCGTGGGATTGGCGCCATCGTGGTCCGCAGACCGAGATTCTGGGCGCCTTGTCGGTGCCGATCATTGCGCAGCAGCATCTCCTGCCGCAACCGGTGGCGTCAGCAATTCCGACAACTGGCTGCCAGATCAAGGGCAACATCAGCCGCAACGGCAACCGCATCTATCATGTGCCGGGCCAAAAGGACTACGACAAGACCAAGATCACCGAGGGCAAGGGCGAACGCTGGTTTTGCACGGAGGACGAAGCGCAGGCTGCCGGTTGGCGGCGGGCTCGGAACTAACCCGTTCGAGAACCAACAGCACCGAATACAGCTTCCACCTGCTCCGCCCACGGCAGGTCTGCGACCGCGACCAGATCGCTGAGTGATAACGCCGGCGTGTTGATTTCCACTGAGAGTTGACCCGGGATTTCCACCGAGAAGTGACCCGCCTTGATGATGTGTTCTGGGTCAGGTTGTCGTCAAGTTGCGCGCTTTCTCCTTTGCGGGTTTTGGCGGTTTCGCGGAACTGGTCTTGAAGCGGAAGCTGTCGTTTCCTGTCTCGACGATGTGGCATCGGTGGGTGAGCCGGTCGAGGAGAGCGGCGGTCATCTTGGCGTCGCCGAAGACGCTGGCCCATTCGCCGAAGCTCAGATTGGTCGTGATGACCACGCTCGTCCGCTCGTAGAGCTTGCTCAGCAGGTGGAAGAGCAAGGCGCCGCCCGAGGCGCTGAACGGCAGGTAGCCGAGTTCGTCCAGGATGACGAGATCGGAGTGGCAGAGGCGCGCTGCGATCTGCCCGGCCTTGCCCTGAAGCTTCTCCTGTTCGAGGGCGTTGACGAGCTCGATGGTGGAGAAGAACCGGACGCGCTTACGATGATGCTCAATGGCCTGCACGCCGAGCGCGGTGGCGATATGCGTCTTGCCTGTACCGGGGCCGCCCACGAGGACGACGTTGTGAGCGTCTTCGAGGAACTCGCAGCGATGCAGCTGGCGCACGAGCGCCTCGTTGACCTCGCTGCTGGCGAAGTCGAAGCCGGTCAGGTCGCGGTAGGTTGGGAAGCGCGCCGCCTTGAGCTGGTAAGCCGTTGAGCGAACCTCCCTGTCAGCCGTCTCCGCCTTGAGGAGTTGCAACAGGACCGGCAGCGCCGCCTCGAAGGCGGGAGAGCCTTGCTCGGTCAGCTCGGCGACGGCCTGGGCCATGCCGTGCATCTTGAGGCTGCGCAACATGATGACGACGGCGCCGCTGGCGGGATTATGACGCATGGCGCGCCTCCCCAGTCTGACGCAGGGCGTCATATCGCTCGACGTCGGCCTGCGGCTCGCTCGTCAGCGTCAGGGCCTTGGGCGCCGGAACGGCAGGCGGGTCGAGCGGTTTGCCGTCCACCAGGCGGTGCAGCAGGTTCAGGATATGGGTCTTGGTGGGCGCGCCCGCCTCGATGGCCAGTTCGACGGCGGCGAGCACGGCCTGCTCGTCATGCTGCAGGACCAGGGCCAGGATCTCGACCATCTCCCGATCGCCGCCGGGCGTCTTGAGCAGGCGCTGTTGCAGGGAGCGGAACGCAGGCGGCAGTTCGGCGAAGGGGGCGCCGTTGCGCAGGGCTCCCGGCTTGCGCTGCAGGACGGCGAGGTAATGCCGCCAGTCGTAGACCGTCGTGCTCTGACGGTTATGGGAGCGGGCGAAGACGCGTCGATGCTCGCAGATGACCCGCCCCTCTGCGACGACGGCGATCCGCTCGGGATAGACGCGCAGGCTGACGGGCCGGTTGGCGAAGGAAGCTGGCGCGCTGTAGCGATTGCGTTCCAGATGAACGAGGCAGGTCGGCGAGACGCGCTTGACGTATTCGACGAAGCCGTCGAAGGGCCGGGTCATCTCCATCAGGCGCGGGGCTTCTTCAGCCCATGCGTCGGCGATGGAGCCGGGCCGGACGCCATGCGGAATCTCGGTCCAGAGCTCCCGGCATCGTCTCTCAAGCCAGTCGTTGAGCGCCGCCAACGATGCAAAGTTCGGCATGGGCTGCCAGAGCCGATGCCTGGCGTCCTGAACGTTCTTCTCGATCTGGCCTTTCTCCCAGCCTGATGCGGGATTGCAGAACTCGGCCTCGAACATGAAGTGGCTGACCATCGCCGAGAAGCGGGCGTTGACCTGGCGCTGCTTGCCCCGACCGACCTTGTCGACGGCGGTGCGCATGTTGTCGTAGATGCCCCGCTGCGGAACGCCGCCGAAGACCCGGAAGGCATGGTTGTGGGCGTCGAACAGCATCTCGTGGGTTTGCTGCGGATAGGCCCGCAAGGATGAAGGCGCGGCTGCAGGAGAGCTTGAAGTGGGCGACCTGCAGCTTGGTCCGCTCACCGCCGATGATCGCCCAGTCCTCCGACCAGTCGAACTGGAAGGCCTCGCCTGGCTGGAACGCCAGGGGCACGTAGGCGCCGCGACTGCTGGTCTGCTGCTCCCTCTGCCGGGCGGCCTTCCACTCGCGTGCGAACGCCGCCACGCGGTTGTAGGAGCCTTCATACCCGAGCGCGACCAGATCGGCGTGCAACTGCCGGATCGTCCGCTTCTGCTTGCGGGATCTGCCCGCCTCCAGCCGGAGCATGTGGGATAGCTTGTCGGCGTAAGGATCGAGCTTGCTTGCGCGCTCGGGGACGTTGAACCGGGGCTCCACGCTGTCCGCGCGCAGATACTTGCGGACCGTGTTCCTCGACAGACCTGTGCGCCGCGAGATCTCCCGGATCGAGAAATGGTCCCGATGGCGCCAGCGCCGGATGACGCTCAATAACTCCATGCTGATCACTCCGTTCTCTCCCGCTCTCATCGCGGGGAAAAGGTTCCAACATGGGTCAAATCTCGATGGAAAAACCTCAGCTTCCCGGGTCAACTCTCAGTGGAAATCAACACTGGCGGCCTCGGTGCCAAGGTCCATGGCGGTCTGATCGGCTTTCACGTCACTCATCGGTCATCTTCCCTGAAATTCCAGTTTTTCGTGTCACAATAAGCACGCATGTCACAGTTCTCGCACAGCCTGTCGGGCCGTGCGGCTATCCGGTAGTCCGCGCTTTCGATGCGGTGGACGATCTCGTCGAAGCGGGAAACCGTCTTGCCGATCGCCCGATCATCCTTGGTGAAGCTGACATACGGATTCCCGTCCTGCTCACCGGTGTAGTAAAGATGCATCCGGCTGACCTTCTGGCCAGTCCGTTCCTCAATGAGGTGGGCATAGACCTCGAGCTGGCTCTGGTACCGGCGCAGCCGCTCGCGGTCCTTTTCCATGTCGGGCTTCTTCTCGGACTTGAAGTCCACGACCTCGACCGTGCCGCCGTCACCGCGGATCAGATCGACATTGCCCTTGAGGATGTAGTCGTCCTTGACGAGCGAGATTTCGACTTCGGTCTCCTTGATCCGATCCCAGTTGCCGTTCTCGCGCTCGTAATAGCGGATGACATGCTTGCGCGCGGCCTCGAGCGTGCTCGGGGCCAGGAAGACGCGCTCCTTCTTCGACAGCATTGCGTAGTTGGTGGAAAACCATGCATCGATGGCGTCGGGTGTGACCGTGTGCTCTTCGCCTCGCAGCACGGCCTTGTGGATGTCCTCGATGGTCTGGTGGACGAGGGTGCCGAACAGCATAGGGCTGACGCGGATGGCGGCGAACTCCAACTCTTTGAAGAAGCGGTACTGCTCGGCGCAGTTCTCGAAGAGCGTGATGTGCGAAGTGAAGGAGTATTCGCGCTTGAGGTTGATCTCCTTCACCTTTTCTAAGGTGAACTGAGTCAGGTTGACCGTCCGCCAGTCCGGAAGGGCGCGGAAGACATCCCCGAAATACTTCGAAGGCGATTTGCCCAATCCCTTGCCGTCCCGCTCCTGCGCGGCCAGGACCAGCAAGTTCTGGGCCCGCGAAAACGCGGTATAGTAGAGGCGCCAGAAGTCGAAGTGCTTGATGCGCTCCAGGGGCTCGAACCGCGCTTTTGACAGGTAGCCGCCACCCTCGAGGATCTCGTCCAGATCCGTATGCTGCTTTCGCGGCACCGCCTCCAGCGAGCCGCACACCACCACTGGGAACTCGAGCCCCTTCGACTGGTGGATCGTCAGGAACGACACGCAGCCCTTCGGTGCGTATTCCGCCTCGTCCTCATATTCCCCGATGCCGCCTTCCTTGAGGAAGCGGAAGAACTGGTTGAACAGGTTCCGCAGGTCCCGTTCGAGATACTCGGGGTTCAAAACCGTAACGTAGTGAAGGTACTCGAACTTGGTGAGCAGCTTCGAGAACGTGGCAAGGTTGCGGGCGGCGCGCCCCTTGTCCACGCCTTGCATCGCCTCTTCATCCAGGAAGTGGGAGAACAGGGGAAATTGAAGGAGCTGATAGAACAGTCCCGAGAACGCATAGTCGGCGGTCTGTGTCAGCACCGCATGGCGTTTGGCGAGCGGTCGGGCCCACTCGAGCATACGGCTGTTTTCTGGCTTTCGCAGCTCGTCCGTGAATGCCCTGAAGCACTGGTGGTCGTAGTAATCCCAAATCGCCAGCTGGGCGCCCTCGGCCCACTGACGCACCTTTGGGAACTGCGGAAACAGGAAGATCAGCGCCCCGATCATCAAGCGGATCTCCTCCCGCTCAAAGAACATGTTGGAACGCGGTGAATAGACGGGAACGCCATGGCCCTCGAGGAAGCGCGCGAGCTCGAGCACGCGGTCGTTCTTCACCGAGCGAAAGAGGAACGCGACCTGGTTCCAGTCGGACAACCGCCCGGAGTCGCGCAACGCTGTCAGGAACGCGAGAACCTCCGCGTGCCAGTTCTCGTTCTCACCTTTCTCGTCCGATGCACCGAGCCTGACTGCGGCCGGGACTTCGGGAAAGCTGTCCTCCCGCGGAAGAATCTGCTTCGGGAAGCGGAACGTCTTGCCTTGCTCCTCCCAATCCAGCCGCTCCATCCACTCGTTGTAGAAGTCGATGATCCCTGGGTGGGAGCGATAGTTCACCGTCAACCGCACCTGCGTGCAGCTGTCTGGCGGGAAGAGCTGTGGAAACTCCAGGATGTTGCGAATTGTGGCACCGCGAAAGCGATAGAGGCCTTGGTCATCATCACCGACGACGCAGAGGTTGCTCCTTTCGCCGGCAAGAAGGAGTAGGATCTGTTCCTGGATCGTATTGGTGTCCTGATACTCGTCGACCATCAGGTACGTGATCTTGTCGCGCAGCTGAGCGAGCACGTCTGGATGCCGACGTAGGAGCTGCAAGGCCTCGTACTGGATGCCCGAGAAGTCCAGGCAATTGTTTTCGTCGAGAAGCTCTTGGTACTTCAGGAAACAACGAGCTAGCGCACGCACCTCGGGATCGGGGGCCTTCTCAAGAACACGGGGATCCAAGGCTTCTTCACTGACCTTGTTCAGCCACTTCATAAGCTGCTCCGACTGTGCCCACCGGCCGGTCTGATCATCCCCCATTACAAGTTGCGCGTCTGCAAGCTCCCGAAAATCATTGATCCTCTGATAAAGGAAGTATTGCTGATCGAACTGGTCAAAAAGCGTAAAGCTGCGCTTCAAACGGGTGAACTCTCGAAACTCTTCCAGCACGCGCAGGCAGATCGAGTGAAATGTACCAAGGTACATCTCATTCAGATTGAAGCGAATATCCAGTTCAGCGAGGCGATTTGAAACCCGAGTGGTGAGCTCTCGGGCCGCCTTGTCGGTGAATGTGACGACAAGGAGGCTCTCCGGGGCGACCTTCTTGGCAGTGATCAGGTGAACAATGCGTTCAACGAGTGTGAAGGTCTTGCCAGAGCCCGGGCCGGCGATGATTAGCACAGGCCCCTCCGACGCATTGATAGCGGCGAGTTGCTGTGGGTTTGCGCTGGAGCGGCTGTCTTTCATTACAGGACAGACCTCACGGTGTCCCTGGCGTCACCGATCACTTCGGCAGCGTTCAGGAGAACGATCTGCTGGTCCTGCGGCCGACGGGCGGCCGGATCGGTATCGAGCCCGAGCCGCCTGAGCGCATAGTAAAGCAGCGCACGCCGGACCTTAATCTTCGCCTTGCCGCCCCGCATGCCATAATCGAGCGCGATGACCTTCGCCTGCGTCTCTGAGAGGTCGGGGTGAGGCCCGACTTCCAGCGTGACCTGGGAGTGCCAGTCGCGATCATCGTCTGGCGACGCTTCACTCTCCCGCGATCCCCGGATCTCAAGCATCCGGGAGAGCAGGAAGTCCTTGAAACATTCGTCGGTCAAGCAGAACGCCCGGGCGTGCCAACGGAACCCGTCGAACGCGATGGCATGAGGCGCGATCCAGCGCCAGCGCGGCTCCGGGCTGGACAGGGACTGGTATTTCACCTCGATCTCCTCAGACCGGCGGATGGCGCCAACGACCGAGCGGAGCGTAAGCGGATTAACGCCACGCACTGGCGTCGGGGCAGACGCGTATGGCGGGAGGTTGGCAATCCAAGAATCCTTGCGATCGAGGATCCCGTCAGCGACCGAACGAAGCTGGGCGAGGTAGCGGCTGGCGTCAGGATCGAGGAACCTCGGCTTGAATTCGGAGCCGCGGACATAGGTCCGCGCGCTCTTGTCATAAACCATGTTGTCCGGAGCGAAGCCGATGTAGCGGTTCAGGTCGGTGGACGCTTGGTTCACCGAGACCCCAAACTGGTCCATCAGGTCTCTGCGGTTCACATGGCCCTCCCAGAACAGACGGAACTCTATGAACTCAAGGCGCCGCTCAACGCCCCAGCGCAGTTCCGACCTGTCAATGTCCATCACGCTCTCCCGGCTCGGGCGATGCGCACGATAACTATGCGCGCCCATTTTCTGGGCTCCCGTTCACGCTAGCTGACGGGTTGAGCGCGAGCAATCGAAAAAGCGCGTAGAGCGCATTGAAGTTGCTTGGGGTTCGTGCTCTCGGCGGAAGGGGTGGAAGTGGGTAGTCAAGGTTCGCCAACGGGTTATTCTGTTGCAGACCCTGCTGTCAGTTGGCGGCGGGAAAGCATGACATCCAAGGAGATGTCATATTGCCATTTTTTTCGGGGGCTCGCATCGTGGCATCCAACTACGAAAAGATCTGTGAAGACAATCGGTCGCGATACGGCACCGAAGGTGCCCAAAAATCTGGTGGGCTGGCAGCTGGGCTGTACGACGATAGAACTCACTTCATATTTGAGCTTCTTCAGAACGCTGAAGATGCCCTCGCCAAGCGTGGTGAGTGGGATGGGGAGCGTACGGTCTCGTTCAAGTTGGACCAAGACAAATTGACAATTGCTCATTTTGGCAAGCCGTTTGACGAGGGCGACGTCAGAAGTGTGTGCGACATTGCCGAAAGCACTAAAAACGAATCGGCGATCGGCCGCTTCGGGCTAGGTTTTAAATCGGTCTATACCGTCACCAATCTTCCAGAGATTCATTCGGGTGACGAAGATTTTGCGATTGATGACTATGTGTTCCCGAAAAAGGTGCCTCGAACTGCGCGCCATCCTGACGAGACACAGATCATCCTGCCACTGAAATCCGAGGATCCAACTGCTGAGCAGGATATCACCGCGGGGTTTCGGCGCTTGGGGCCAGGCGCATTACTTTTTCTGCGGAATATCGAAGAAATTAATTGGACCGTCGACGGTGGAGTTTCTGGGTTCTACATGCGCAATCCGCCGGATACTCTTGGCCCAAATGTGCGGCATATCAGTCTGATTGGCCAGGAGACTGGACAGAATGAGGTTGATCAGAACTGGTTGGTATTCCACAGGGACGTGTTTTCCGACGAGCAGAAACCTGTTGGTCGAGTGGAGATCGCGTTTTTACTCGTGGCGCCCAAGGAAGCCTCGGGACGCTGGAAGGTACAGCCACTCTCCACGTCACCTTTGGTGGTGTTCTTCCCCACGGTCGTCGAGACCCACCTCGGCTTCCTCGTGCAAGGCCCATTTCGCACCACTCCCAGCCGGGAGAACATCCCGCCCGGTGATCCATGGAACCAGCATCTGGTGATGGAGACGTCCGAGTTGCTTGGTGAAGCGATGCGCTGGTTGCGCGACGAAACAATGCTGGATGTCTCGGTGCTTCGCTGCTTACCCTTCGACAACGAGAAATTTTCGGAAGGCTCACGGTTTCGGCCGATGTTCGAGGCAGTTCGGCAGTTGTTGCAACATGAGCCATTGCTACCGGCAAGTGACGGCGGATACGTTTCCGCCTCTCAAGCAAAACTTGCGCGCACTCAAGATATTCGCGAATTACTTCAATCCGAACAGGTTAAGGCTTTGTTCGGTTCAGATATCACCGCTTGGCTCTCAGGTGATATCACTCAAGACAAGGCACCTGAGATCCGCCAGTATCTGATGCGCGAGCTCGACATTGACGAAATCAGACCAGAGAACTTACTACCAAGTCTGACGAAGGAATTTCTCGAGACTCAATCCGACGAATGGGTTCTGCTACTGTATGAATTTCTCAGTGGCCAGGAGAAAGTCCTGCGTCGTCACCTCGACACGGTTCCATTCATCCGGCTGGATGACGGTTCTCATGTCGTCGCCCGTGAGAAGGGCAAAGCCAAAGCCTTCTTGCCCAGCGCCATCGCCACAAGCTTTCCGACCATGCGAAGCGCAGTATGCGCAACCCCTGAGGTGCGCCAATTTCTGACCTCGCTTGGGATCACCGAGCCCGATCCTGTCGATGACGTGATCTGGAACCTCCTGCCCAAATACCAGCAAGAAGAAGTGAATGTGGAGGGCGACGCCTATGCTGCTGATATCGAGCGTATTCGTACTGCCTTCAGTGCCGACTCAACCACGCAGAAAGAAAAACTCCGCGCAGCTCTGCGGGACACCAATTTTCTAATGGTAATCGACACGGGCGACGGGACGCCATACATCGCTAAGCCGGGCGACGCTTACATTGCTACCGAGCGCTTGCAGCAGCTCTTCGCAGGCGTTCCAGATATTCTGATTGTCGACAACAATTACGATTGCCTGCGCGGTGAAGACATTCGTGACCTGTTAGTGTCGTGTGGCGCGAGCCGGTATCTCATTCCACAGCCAATACAATCTGAACTGGGAAACTCCGATAAGGAACAAATTCGCAGAGAATCTGGCCTCGAGCGCGCAAGCTGGGAAAGCCCCCTGGAAGACTTTACTCTTCGCGGGCTGAAGCAGCTGCTGGAGTTTTTACCAACGCTGAAACCAGAGGAGGCGGCCACCAGAGCGAAGGTCTTATGGGAGGCGCTTGCTGACCTCGAGGCCCGTGGCACGGCCACCTTCTACGGCTCCTACAAATGGGGTTATTCGCACGAGACAAAGACGGCTCGCTTCGATGCCAGCTTCATCAGGATGCTCAATCGGGCAGCTTGGGTTCCGAATGGTGATGGTGAGCTGGTTTCTCCGGACCTCGTAGTGTTCGATGCTTTGAGCTGGAAGCCGGACCCCTTCCTGCAAACGAAGATCGGATTTAAGCCGCCAATTATTGATCAGCTGGCCCGAGAGGCGGGCATTGAGCCGGCGGCGCTCGATCTGCTGCGCAAGCTTGGCATCACCAACTTGGCTGATCTGACTTCCCGACTCGGCATCACCGATCCACCATCTGAACCCGAGCCATCGGCCGCTCCCGAACGAGGGTCCGAAACTTCATCCGACAGCAACGTCTACGAGGATGCGAAAGACCTGTACGGCGACGATATGCCGGATATCCCACCCGGCAAACCTGACCCGGATAGCGGCGACGGCGTGGGCGGTGGCGTGAGAGTTGGTGGTCGCGGCGTCCCTGGCACCGATAGTCCGCGCGGCAGCGACCGGGGGAACGGAAGTGCAGGTAGTGGTGCAGGCCGCCAAGGCGCTCCTGGTGGAAAAGCCATGGGAAACAGCGGGGCCGATGGCAAGAAAACGGCAGGTCACGGAAGTGGGCGACCGTTCATTTCCTACGTCGGCGCGCATCCGGACGACGATTGGCCCGATCCTGATGGCCTTGATCAAGCTCAACGTTTGCAGATTGAAAGACAAGCCATCGACTTAATTGTTGGAATTGAACCAACTCTGTGCCGCACGCCTGAGGGAAATCCTGGTTTTGACCTCTACGAGGCTGACAGTAGCGGCAATAAAATTAGATGGGTTGAAGTGAAATCGATGACGGGCAGTCTGCTGGATCGCCCTGTTGGATTGTCGCACACGCAATTTGAATGCGCGCTTGAAAAGGGCGATGCCTATTGGCTTTACGTTGTCGAATGCGCTGTCGATCCTACACAAGCCCGCGTGCTCAGAATTCAGAACCCTGCAGGAATAACCCGGACATTCACGTTCGACCACGGTTGGAGCAAGATTGCTCGCACTGTTCCGCCGGGCTGATCGGCCACGCGACCGATGCGGAGAGCCGCAACGCAGTACCGCAAGCTGTCGCGGACTCATCACGATCTTGCGTGGCTGCAAATGGGCGTGACGGAGTGGACCAACCTCCGACACGCCCTACGTTGAACGCAGCTGCGGGTACAGCCACGCGGCCGGCGAAAACTCGAGCCGGCCTGGTGGGCTCCGAGCGGGTTCGCCGCCATCCCCACCACCGCGCTCGATCCGCCCCACGGTGCGGCGTCTCCCGCGGTCCCCGCGCTTATCGGGTCCGGGTCCCCATCGGTCGTCGTGATCCGGTCAGGCTGCCTCCGGCGGCAGCGTAGATGTCATCTCGGCGATCGCCTGGAACTCGGGCAGGAATTCGGGACGATGCTGCATGAGGTAGCGAACCACGCGGGCGTTCCCGAGCAACTTCGCCAGGTAGCCCTTGACGACGGTCAGATGCAGGTGGTCCTGACCGTAGGTCTCCTGAATGGAGGTGATCGACTCCTGAAGGCGCGCCAGCTCGCTCTCCATCCGGGCCATGGCTTCGGGCGTGATGCCCTTGATGCGCTTGGGTTTTGAGCCTTCCGCGAGCTGCGTCTGCGGGGTGCCGGCCAGGATCGCCGAGGCATAGGCGACCGAGTAATTGTTGGCGTTGACCAGCAGTTCGGCGGCCTCGAGCTGGCGCAGCGGCTTCAATTTCCGGAGGATCTCGAACACGGCCATCGGACAGGGCTTGTCCTTGAGGATGGCGACCGTCTCGTCGCAGATCCCGTTCAGCATGCGAACCTTGCGACGTACGCTCTGAGGATTGATGTCCAGCGCCTTGGCGATCTTTTCTTCCGGAACGCCGCGCTCGATGGCGCGCCGGATCATCTTGTGCTCCTGAACCGGCGACAAGCGGCTGATCCGCTTGTTGTAGGTGAAGGCTTCATCGTCGGTGGAGACTAGGCACTCGACCCGTTCGATGCCGAGATCCTTCAGCACCTCGATGCGAACATGGCCATCCAGCAGCAAGAAGGTGCCCGGATTGGCAGGAT
The DNA here is from genome assembly GCF_047824785.1 of Nitrobacter sp. TKz-YC01. Classification (GTDB taxonomy): domain Bacteria; phylum Pseudomonadota; class Alphaproteobacteria; order Rhizobiales; family Xanthobacteraceae; genus Nitrobacter. The sequence goes on from NZ_CP181167.1 coordinate 626,893, forward strand.
CGCGGGCCACCACGGGCGGCTCTACGAGGCCGACCTCGCGGATCGAGGCGGTGATCTGCTGGTATTTCTTGCTGGATTTCGTGGCCGTCCGAAGCACCCGCACCGGCAGAAGGGCGTCCACGGCCAGGGTCACGCAGTCGTCTTCAAAGGCATGGGCGACGACATCGGAAAGGCGGCGATCTTTCCGTGTCATGGATCCGTCCTCGCGTGTTCCTCCAGATAGGTGGGCATCACCTCGAGGCTTTCGGCACGCAGCAGCGTCAGGAAGTGCTCGTCGCTCCGCAGCGAGCGGAACGCCTCCGTGACGAACAGAAGCCGGCCCTGGGTCAGCTCCGCCTTCTTGATCATCAGCTTCTGGCGATCAGCTTCCTGACGATAGGCGCGCACGAGCGCATCGCTGGTCAGGGGGCGCCCGGAGCGGTTCACCTTGCGGCCGAAGGGCGTTTCATCGACGCGCCGCCCATGGCGCTGGCGTCGTTCGAGCAGGCGCCGCACGGCTGCGAACTTCTTCCCGCGCAGCTTCTTCTCCGTATAGGCCTCCATGAGCGCGCGCTGGGCACCTTCGTCGTCCGCTCTGGAGATTTCGATCGCTAGGTTCAGTGGCATGAGGCCGGTCTCGACCGCAGACACGAGCCGCTGCTCGCCTCGCTCCAGCAGCCCGGCGATCATGTTGACGTATTCGGGGCTGACCCCGATCTTATCGGCGATCTCGCGGTCGTTGTAGCCGCGCTTCCGGAGGGTGCCGATTTCCTGCATCAGATCGATCGCGCGATGTTGGCGCCTGGCGCAATTCTCGACGAGGCTCATGACCAGGCAATCGCTCTCGTCAGCGTCGATCACGATGGCGGGGATGGCGTCCTGCTTCAGTTCGATGAACGCTTCGAGCCGCCCCTGGCCGCAGACGAGGTCGTATTCCGCAGGCTCCGTGTCCGAGCGCCGGGTCACGGTGATCGGGCGCTTGAGGCCGATGCGCGCGATGCTCTCGACCATTTCCTCGAACGTTCGCCGGTTGCGCACACGCGGATTGAGGATCCGGATCCTGTCGGTCGGGATCAGGGTCACATGCTTGTGGTCATCGGTCGGGATGTCATCGGGCATCAGGCCACCTCCGAGAATCTGGCCCTGCCGGCCATTGAGAAGAAGAAATCGAGCGTGTCGAAGCGATAGGCATCGAGAGACAGGCCATTCTGCTCGGCGAGCCGAAGCCGATCCGCGGTCATGTCGATGCTCGGGAGGACGTAATAGTCGCGTGGTGCTGCGTTCAGCTCGTCCATGCGTATGGCGATGGTGATGTCCGGCAAGAGCCCCGTGTCGAGGCGGATGCGCCAGCGCAGCGAGCCTGCCGCGGTCTCGAAGCATCGCGACAGCACGACCGATACTGTGAATCGCCGTTGACGGTCAGCAACTCGGTCCGGGGATCCTGGATGGCGCTGCCACCGGCGTTTTCGATCCCGGCGATGACACCCGCCACGATCTGCGGATGTGCCTCGCGGAGCTTGCGGTTGATCTCGATGTATCGGTAGTCCCGGTCGGGCTGATAGCCGACCATCTCATAGGCACGCAGCAGGCTGCCGAACCGTGATCTGAACGCGCTCGATGACGGCGTGTCCTCGTGCTCGTCGATGATCAGCCCGGAAAGGAAGCCGTTGCTGGCAAGCAGCGCCCGAAGTGCGTCCAGCAGATCCTGGTCGGAAAGATGGCGGCTGCGGGCATCGACAATTTCCCGGGCGCGCAGGAACAGTGCCTCATCGACGATGGCCGGATAGGCGCCCTCGGCGCGGATCCACATCTCGCGCGGGTTCACCACCCGGCGCTGTTTCAGCTTGAAGGAGATCTTGTTGAAGACGTTGTTGCCAATGTATTTCTCGTTGGTCAGTACCTGATGGACCGTCGCCCGTGTCCATGGCCGGTCGAGATCGGTGCGCAGTCCGTCGGCGTTCAGGGCATCCGCGATCTCCCGCTCGGATCGGCCGTCCTCGACGAACATGCGATACATGCGCCGGACGACGTCCTGTTCGTCCTCGGGACCGGGGACGAGAATGACCCTGTCGGTCTGAAGACTCTTCTGCTCGCCGCGCGACAGCTCGCCCTTGGGATTGCCGTGCTCGTCGATCAGCACCCGGCGCAATCCGTATCCGGGCGCACCGCCCTGGCGGAAACCGAGTTCGACCAGGCGGCACTGGCCCGCGAAAACCTTCACGGAGAGCTCGCGGCTGTATTCGCCAGCCATGACCCGCTTGACGGTTTTCAGCAGGTTCGAGCCGATGCTGCCGTCATTCTCGAACTGCTCGCCGCAGTAGTGGACGCGGATCCCGGCGCGCGAGCAGACATGTTCATGGTAGGCGCCTTCGTCGGCATCCTGAAACCGGCCCCAGCGGCTGACGTCATAGACGAGGATCGCCTTGAAGTCGGCTCGCCCGGATTCGACCTCTGCCATCAGGTTCTGCAGCGCCTCACGGCCGTCGAGGCGTAGCCCGCTCCGACCTGAATCCTCGAAGACGCGTAGGATCTTCAGGCCACGGGCATCGGCATAGCTGCGGATGACGTCCAGCTGGTTCTCGGTCGAGTATTTCTGGTGGTCGGTCGACATCCGGACATAGGCGACCGCAGGCACATCCATCTCGGGCGGCCCGTCGCTCCTATCCGAATTGGTCGTCCAACGACCGCCCAAGCACGCATCTCCTCGTCATTCCAGGCAAATTCGTCCAATCCGCACGGAGCTGCGGCTGAATCCCCGTGTCCATGTAACGCGAGGGAGTCTGGAATGTCGTTTCCGAAAAAGGGCAAGTTCTTTCCGAAAGATAATGGGTATACTGGGAATGGTCGGCACGAGCCGAACAACTGGTTCGCCGCTGAGATCGCATCGACCCTGAAGCGATCACTCGGAGACAGCCGGGCGGGGGCGAAGATCGTCGCCTCCTGGACCGGCGCCAACGAGAAGACAGTGAAGAACTGGTTCGCCGGCAGATACGGTCCGAGCGGAGAGCACCTGGTTGCTCTGGCGCGACACTCCGACGAGGTGCTGGGGATGTTCCTCGCAATGGCCGGGCGTGAGGAGCTGATGGTGGCCGTGAAGCTAGCTGCCGCAGAGCAGGCGATCGAGGAGCTGTTGGTGGCGGTCCGCAGGCTGACGGCCGACGATGAACCCGACGCCACCGAGGCATCGCCTGACGGGGCGGATTTTACCGTCCGCCAATGACGCGCAGGATTTCGCGGCGCTCCCGTGCTATCTGATATGGCACGGGAGAGAGTTGGGTGCCTGAGTCAGCCGCTCCGGGCATTGCCTACATTTTGGCACCCCGCTCAGGGAAGGCCAAAACGTGCGGGACGGATGATGGGCGTCAAGAATGCCCGGCATTCTGGTCTGTGAAGCCCGCCTGATCAGCGAAAACCCTCGAAATCTACGGTTTCGCCTCTTTTCGATCCGACCACCGGCATTTGCGAAGCGTTCCGCCGAGAGAGTTTGTTTTCAGGTTGGCTCCCTCCGCCACTTGCCTTGGCTCCAATATTCTCCGTTGCCAATATCCACGCTCAAAACGCGCAGAATTGCAGGGTTTTCGCGCAAAGCTCTTGACTGCGCCGTCTGGCCAAAACGTCGATTTCGTTCTCTCTCGGCCGATATTCTCCAAACCTCACGACTTTGCGGATTTGGTACGGTTTCGTAAGGCGCTGAAATCTCGCCGTTATCCGTGAGGGTCAATCCGTACTTTCCGCACGGTGGTTGCATAGCGAGAGAACCTGTAATCGAACTTTCCAGTCGCTGCTACGCGCTCTGAACAACCTCCCGCAGCATGACCTCGGCCTGCGCCAGCACCGTCTGCACCGCCTCCTGCTCCAGATCGGGCGGGTAGCCGTACTTCTTGAGAATACGCTTCACCAGAACCCGCATACGGGCGCGGGCGGATGCCTTGTGCTGCCAGTCGACGGTGGCCGAGCTACGCATCTGCTTCACCAACTCGGTAGCAATGATTCGAAGCTGTTCGCTGCCCATGGCTTGGACCGCGCTCTCGTTTTCAGCAAGCGCATCGTAGAAGGCCAACTCCTCCGGCGACAGGCCGTGTTCCTCGCCACGGGCGGCCGACGCCTTGATGTCCCTGGCCAGCGCAATCAGCTCCTGAATCATCTCGACCGTCGAGATGGCGTTGGCATGATAGCGGGCCACAGCTTCTTCCAGGCGCTGGCTGAAGGTCTTCGCCTCCACGACATTCGAGCGCGACCGGCTCCTGATCTCGCCGTTGAGCAGCTTCTTTAGCGCCTCCAGCGCGAGGTTCTTCTTCTCCATCTGCTGGATTTCGGCGAGGAACTCGTCCGACAGGATCGACAGGTCGGGCGACTGGATGCCCGCCGCTTGCAGGATGTCCACGATCTCGGCATTGGCAACGGCCTGATTGAGCAACTGCTCCACGATCAGGGATTTCGCCCTGTCCGACATCCTGCCGCTGGCGGTAGTTTTTACGAGTGCGGCCCGCACCGCCTGAAAGAAGCCGACCTCATCGCGGATGGACCGGGCCTCGTCGCTGGCCGAGGCCAGCGCATAGGCCTTGCTCAACTCCAGAACGGCGTTCTGATAACGGCGATGGGCCTTCTTCTTCTCCTCGGCGTTCTCGACCTTGGCCGCCTCGCGATCCTGCGATTTCAGTACCCAGTCAATGGCATCGGCAAGGGCGACAAGACGCTGCTGCGGCAGACCGGTGATCCCGAGGATGTAATCGTGGCCGTGGAACATGCCACGCACGATCTCGTATTTTTCCATCAGGACCGCGACGGCTTGCTCCTCGTCGATGCCGGTCTTGTCACGGTCGGACGCCGTGTACTGGCTGAGCGCATTCTTCAGGTTCTGCGCGATGCCGATATAGTCCACGATCAGGCCGCCGGGCTTCTCCCGGAAGACGCGGTTGACGCGGGCGATGGCCTGCATCAGGCCGTGACCACGCATCGGCTTGTCGATGTACATGGTGTGCATGCACGGCGCGTCGAAACCGGTCAGCCACATGTCTCGCACGATCACCAGCTTGAGCGGATCGTTTGGGTCACGCGCCCGTTTGGCAAGATCATCACGACGCTTCTTGTTGCCGATATGCGGTTGCCAGTTCAACGGATCGGATGCTGAGCCGGTCATCACGATCTTGATCGCGCCCTTGTCGTCATCGTCAGAATGCCAGTCAGGACGAAGGGCGACGATCTGGCTGTAGAGGTCAACACAGATGCGGCGGCTCATGCACACCGCCATCGCCTTGCCCGGCATGCCCTCGATACGGCTCTCCAGATGTTCGACCAGATCGGCGGCGATCTGCGACAGTCGCTTCTCCGCGCCGACCAATCGCTCAACGGTGGTCCACTTCGCCTTCTGCTTCTCCTGCTCGCTCAGCGTCTCGTCTTCGAGGATCGCCTCGATCTCGGCGTCGATATGCGGCTTCTCGTCGTCGTTAAGTTCGATGCGGGCAAGCCTGCTCTCGTAGAAGATCGGCACCGTGGCCCCGTCCTCCACGGCGCGGCTGATGTCGTAGATGTCGATGTACTCACCGAAGATCGCGGGCGTGTTCACGTCCTCGGCTTCAATCGGTGTGCCGGTGAAGCCGATGAAGGAGGCATTCGGCAATCCCTGCCGGATATAATGTGCATAGCCATAGCGGCGCTTGCCGGTCGCCTTGTCGAGCTTGGCGTCGAATCCGTACTGGCTGCGGTGCGCCTCATCGGCCACCACGATCACATTGCGCCGATCCGTCAGCAACGGAAATTCTTCCTCTCCGGCCTCCGGCGTGAATTTCTGTACCGTGGTGAAGATCACGCCGCCGGAAGCACGGTCGAGCAGACGGCGCAGATCGTCGCGGCTGTCGGCTTGTTCCGGCGTCTGCCGGATGAGATCGCGGCACATGCCGAACGTGGAAAACAACTGGTCGTCGAGATCGTTGCGGTCGGTGAGCACCACCAGTGTCGGGTTCTCCAATTCCCTTGATCGCACGACAAGCCCGCCAAAGAACGCCATCAGCAGGCTCTTGCCCGATCCCTGCGTGTGCCAGATCACGCCGATCTTGCGGTCGCCCTCCGGTTGCGCCGCCTGAATCGCGCTGGCGAGCGCCTTCCTCGCGCCGTGGAACTGGTGGTATCCGGCGATGATCTTGAACGGCCCGCCGCCTTTGTCGCCGAACACGATGAAATCGCGCAGCAGGGCGAGGAACCGGGTCTTGTCGAAGACGCCGCGCAGCAGGGTTTCCATCTCACGCGGGCCGTGCGGCGTGAAATCGTTCTCGGCGCCCGTGATCGTGCGCCACGGCATGAAGCGTTCCTCATCCGCCGTCAGCGAGCCGATACGCGCCATCATGCCGTCGGAGGCGACCAGAACCGCATTGGTGCGAAACAGCGACGGGATCTGCGCCTTGTAGGTCTGCAGCTGGTTGAAAGCGCCGGTGATATGCGCATTCTCCGCGCCGGCATTCTTCAGTTCGATCACGCCAAGCGGCAGGCCGTTGACGAACACCACGACGTCCGGGCGGCGATTGTACCGTCCCTCCACGATGGTGAACTGGTTCGTCACCAGCCAGTCATTGTTGTCGGGATTGTCGAAGTCGATCAGCCAGACCTTGTCGCCCTTGATCTCGCCGTCGCCGGTCGCGAACTCGACATCGACGCCCTCGGTCAGGAGACGGTGAATGCGCCGGTTCTCCTCGACCAGTGATGGCGTCTCGATGATGGATAGCTGCTTGATGGCATCGGCCCGCGCTTCAGCCGGAATGTTGGGGTTCAGCCGCTCAATGATCGCGCTCAGACGTGCTGCCAGGATGACATCGCCATAAGCCAGACGTTCCGGAGCGGAACCGTCCGGGGCGATCCGGGCAGAGCCAGCATACGCATAGCCCAGATCCGCAAGAATGCCGAGCGCGGCCTGTTCGACCACGTCCTCCGTAATACCCATCCCGCGCTCCCCCCAATCCCCAGACGCGTTGTGGCTCACCTGTTCGCATCAAGCCTTGTTGTGTATCACATATCGGCAATATGTGAGCAACAAGCTGTCTTGTCGCTCATCCATGAGCCTCAAAATACGCTCCGCCCCTCCGCAATGTTCAACAGTTCGGCAAATGCCAGAATGGCTGCGCGCCTGCCGCTCGCAGACTGCAATTCCGTCAACAGCCCCTCATCGCGCACCAGCCGCAAAATGCGGTTTGCCGTTGGGCGAGGAATATCGGCGGTTTCGACAAAATCCGATGTCTTGAAGATCGGGCGAGCAAACATCCAGTCGAGCGCCCGCACCCCGTATTGCGAGCGTGTAACCTGCGCAATCCAGTCTTTCCGGTCACGGTAGAGGGTATGGATCGCCTGCGCCTTGGTCTGGTTTGCCTCGGCCTGCGCGATCAGCGCCTTCAGGAAAAACGCGACCCAGCCCGACCAGTCATCGTCGCGGGAGACGGCCAGCAGGCGCTCATAATACTCCTCCCGGCGGCTTTCGAGGTAGTCGCTCAGATAGAAATTGGGGCGCGAAAGCAGTCCGTTCGCGTAGAGGAACAGCGGAACAACCAGGCGACCGAGCCGCCCGTTACCATCCAGAAAGGGATGGATTGCCTCGAACTCGGCGTGAACAATCGCAAGCTGGACGAGCTTGTCGGGAGCATCGGCATGGAGATACTGCTCCCATGCGTCCATCGCCTGCGGCAGCTTGTCGGCAGCACAGGGCACGAACCGCGCCTCATCCACGGAACACCCCCCCGGGCCGATCCAGTTGGCGATACGTCGATACTCGCCGGGGTCCTTGTTGCGCCCGCGCACACCCTGCATCAACACGCCATGGGTCTGGCGGATCAGCCGTTGCGAGAGCGGCAGCTCGGCCAGCAGCCGCGTGGCCTCGTTCAAGGCGGCGCGATAGTTCAACACCTCGCGAATGTCGGCCTTCTTTGGCGTGCTCTCGTCAAACAGCTCGCCCTGCGCCTCGAACTCCAGCACCTCACCGAGAGTGGCCTGCGTGCCTTCGATGCGGCTCGACAGCACCGCTTCCTGCGCGGTCAGCGGCGACAGCAGCACATTCGGATAGGGAATGCCGTGCAGCACGCCCTCGTAACAGGCGACCGCCGCATTGGCTGGGCCGATCAGCGGCAGCAGGCGCGGCCAATCGAGATTTTCGGGCGGGAACCTGCCCTGATGATACTGCACCGCCATCAGGCGACCGCCTCGATCTGGCGCTCGGCGTCACGCAGACGGATTTCTCCAGACATCAGCTTGGGGAGAAGAAGGTCCCGGGTGGCGGCGAGGGTGCGGTTTTCACGGCTCCGCGTGCGCATCAAATCCAGCATCGGCGCAACAACTTCGTTTAATGCTTCAACAAGTTCATTAGAAGCACTCGTTACCGACAGCGGACGGAAATTCCGCTTGCTGATCTCCAAAAATGTGGAGCCATTGGCACTCGCGATGATCTTCTCCATATTTGCCTGACACTAGAGAAGCGACATCGCCGTCGGAAGCCTACTTGAAGGGCGGATCGCAATAAAACCTTGGTTCACCGCCGTAGGGGCATCAGCAACGGCTAGATAGCCGATGGGCGCTCGTGAGGAGAGCAGCACCGTTCCAGCCGGAGAGAGACCAGAACCGATCTTGGCCAATCCGGCATCCGTGATCCGGCGCTCGGTATCAAAAAGGAATAGGCCGTCCAATTTGGAAAGGTCTTTAGGAGTGGCCCAAATGTGATGGCCATCGTTCCAGTATTCCTCGCTCTTGGTGCTGGGGGTCGATCCGCCGACGATTTCCGCCAATTCGCCTATTGGTGTCTCACTCCACCCCTCCGGCAGCCCATCATCTCCGATCCTCGCCGGAAACAGCGCCGCCAGTTCCCGCGCGCGCTCGGGGTCAGCGACCAGCCCGCCCATGATCTCGACAGGATCGGTCGCGCCGTCGATCTTGCGGCGGGTCGGGCCGAAATCGACAAACCAGTCGCGGAAGATCGCTTGAGCCATCGCCTCCAGCGTCTCGTTCATCCGCCGGTTCAACTCGATCTTGTCGTCGAGGGAGCCAATTATCTCTACGATCCTCGCCTGCTCTTCGAAAGGCGGCAGCGGGAGACGCAACTTTCGCATGTCCCTAATGGGAAGTTGCGGTTGCGCACTTCCGGATGTCAGCGATCTAATCTGCGCTGCAAAGGAGGGTGATCTAACCGAGAAATAGAAGAAGCGGGGTAACAGCTTCTTCGCTTCGGGACGAAGGATTGAGGTGGTGCCGGTTTCTGAGACAGGGGCATAAGGTGGATCGCCCGATGAAAAGGACGATCCGGTATGAAGACACGCAGACGATTTACGGCTGAGTTCAAGGCCAAGGTTGCGCTTGAGGCGATCCGTGGCGAGCGGACGATTTCGGAACTGGCGACAAAGCACCAGCTTCATCCGAACCAGATTACGCAGTGGAAACGGCAGGCCATCGAGAACCTGGCCAAGACGTTCGACGACAAGGCTGCTGATGCGCAGGTCGGCCGGGAAGCCGAGGTGACCAAGCTGCACGCCAAGATTGGCCAGCTTGTCGTTGAGCGGGATTTTTTGGCCAAGGCCTTCGATCGCTGAGCCTGGATCGGAGGAGAATGATGATTGACCCCGATCACAACCGGCTCTCGATCCGCCGCCAGTGCGAACTGGTCTCGATCTCGCGGGCGTCGTTCTACCGACAGCCCGCCGGCGAGACGCCCGAGAACCTCGAACTGATGCGCACCATCGACGAGGCCTTCATGGAGACGCCCTGGTATGGCTCCCGGCAGATGGCCCGGCATCTGCGGCGTCAGGGCTGGTGCGTGGGTCGCAAGCGGGTCCGGCGGCTGATGCGCAAGATCGGTCTGTCGCCGATCTACCAGGCGCCGAGAACCAGCGAGCCGCATCCGCAGCATCGCATCTATCCCTACCTGCTGCGGCACCTGGCGATCGAGCGGCCGGATCACGTTTGGTGTGCCGATGTGACCTATATCCCGATGCGGCGCGGCTTCCTTTACCTCGTGGCCATCATGGACTGGTTCAGCCGCAAGGTCCTGGCCTGGCGGTTGTCGAACACGATGGATGCCGACTTCTGTGTTGCCGCTCTCGAAGAGGCGATCGCCTGCCATGGCAGGCCCGACATCTTCAACACCGACCAAGGCTCGCAGTTCACTAGCTTCGCCTTCACGACGACGCTGAAGGATGCCGGCATCCGCATCTCCATGGACGGGCGCGGCCGCTGGATGGACAACGTCTTCATCGAACGACTGTGGCGCAGCCTCAAATATGAGTGCGTCTTCCTCAGCACATTCGAAACGGGAAGCCAAGCCCGCTGCGGCATCGGCTCCTGGATAGACTATTACAACCGGCGACGCCCGCACTCGACCTTCGCCGGCAGGACGCCCGACGAAGTCCATGCTATGGCGGAAATGACGGAGCAATTGGCGGCGTAGAAACGAACCCGATCCACCTTAGCCAGGCCGCCAAACTGTCTCACCAAGCGGGTCCACCTCAGATTACCATCCCAGAGTTTATACGTACGTGCGTATATGGGACTGATGCGTCATAGTGAGCGAAGTTACCGACGGTTCCTCTAGTTGTGGCTACAACGTCATTGCGCAGAAGGCGACCTTTACGAAGCCTACTGTCACGGTCTTCGGATATGAACGCGCACTGATCGAACGCAAAACCTGAAGTTGTGACATTTCTGGCGTTCAAAAATAGGCAATAGCCCGACGATGTGAAATCGGAAGTCTTTGGATATTCCGCACCCCGATCGCCATCTATTATCTCTACGGGATAGCTCTCAAGCTCCAAGAGCGGCCACTCACTCATCTGTAAGCGTCCCGTATAGTGCCCGCTCAATCCGCTCCTCCAACGTTCGCCCTTCCGCAAACTGCGCCTGCAACTGCTCCCGCAGCGCCTCGAACTTTTCCGCGAAGGGCACGCCGTCATCCTCGGCGTCCGCTGCCCCGACATGGCGCCCCGGCGTCAGCACATGACTATGCTCGCGAACCTCGGCGAGCGTGGCCGATTTGCAGAAGCCCGGTTCGTCAGCATAGGCGTCGGCGTGATCCTTGTTGCGCCAGCGATGATAGGCGTCTGCGATCTTCTTGATGTCATCTGCACTGAATTCACGCCGCACGCGGTCCACCATGAAGCCGAGCTTGCGGGCGTCGATGAACAGGATTTCCCCGCGCCGGTTGCGGTGACCATTGGCGCTCTTGTCCCGCGCCAGGATCCAGAGACAGGCCGGGATCTGGGTCGAGAAGAACAACTGCCCCGGCAAGGCCACCATGGCGTCCACCACGTCGGCCTCGATCATCGCCCTACGAATGTCGCCTTCGCCCGATTGCTGCGACGACATCGAGCCGTTGGCGAGCACCACGCCCGCCGTGCCGCGCGGGGCGAGATGATGCAGGATATGCTGGAGCCAGCCGAAGTTGGCGTTGCCCTTCGGGGGCGTGCCGTATTTCCAGCGCTGATCCTCGCTCAGCCGCTCGCCGCCCCAATCGGAAATGTTGAAAGGTGGATTGGCGAGGATGAAATCCGCCCTGAGGTCCGCGAACTCGTCGCGGTGGAAGCTGCCCTCATTGTTCCAGCGTATGTCGGCGTCGATACCTTGTACGGCGAGGTTCATCTTCGCCAGCCGCCATGTGGTGTGGTTGATCTCCTGCCCGTAGACGGCAATGGCATCGCGCCGCCCGCCATGTTCCTCGATGAATTTCTCCGACTGCACGAACATGCCGCCTGAGCCGCAGCATGGATCGTAGACGCGGCCCTGATAAGGCTCCAGCATCTCGACCAGCGTGCGCACCACCGAGCGGGGCGTGAAGAACTCGCCGCCGCGCTTGCCCTCCGAACTGGCGAAGCCCGACAGGAAGTATTCGTACACGCGCCCTAACAGGTCTTTCGCTTTGTCGGTGCTGTCGTGCATGCCGATGTTGGAGAACAGGTCGATCAGCTCACCGAGCATCGTCTTGTTCAGCGTCGGGCGGGCGTAGTTCTTCGGCAAGACGCCTTTCAGGCCCTCGTTCGATGGAGCCTTCTCGATGGCCTCCATCGCCTCATCGATCAGCTTGCCGATTTCGGGGCGCTTGGCGTTCGCCTGGAGATACGACCAGCGGGCTTCCTTCGGCACCCAGAACACATGCTCGGCCAGATACTCCTCGGGGTCTTCGGCATCGGCGTATTGATCGGTCGTGAGCCTGACCCGCTGGGCCTCGAAGGCATCGGAGATGTATTTGAGGAAGATCAGGCCGAGCGCGACATGCTTGTATTCCGATGGCTCCAGATTGCCCCGGAGCTTGTCGGCCGCCTTGAACAGCTCCGCCGTGAAGGCAAGATCGCCATTGCCGTTGCTTGCTGTTGTCAATTCCTGCCCCTCACGCGTTCGCTCGTCTGGACGCGACCCTTGAAGGGTTTAATGCCAGCTGGCGCACATTGGAAGGCTGCGCCGAACGTCTGGATACAGAACGACGCCTGACATCGTCAAAATCGCTGCTTTTCCCACTCCACCGGAAACGGCCTCATCAGCTTGGCCAGCATGATGTCCGGCCGCTGCCTTGCGTCGAGGATCGCAACAACGTTTATGGTCCGGGCCGCATTGCCCCTGGCTCCGGAAGCTCCTTGAGACACAAGCGCGCAAACTTCCGATCCGCCAGTTTGCAACCATATCTCCCGAGCACTAAGTGAAAGCGTAGATTGTCTCGAAGAAGCGAAGGATCACCCATGCTCTATGTCGACATCCCCGCGCTCTCCGATTTGCGCAAGCTCAATGATGTGCGCGCCGATGCCTGCGTATCCATCTACGTTCCGACTACTCCTTTGACCCAGGATGTCGAGGCCTCGCGCATCGAGGCCGGCAATCTCGCTAAGCAGGCCTATGCCCAGCTTGAAGCCGGTGGTCTGGACAAGCGGCGACTGGCGCTCCTGGCGGAACAGCTCGACGATTTGTTGGATGATGACGAGTTCTGGCGCTTTCAGGCGCGTTCCCTCGCGATCTTTGCAACGCCGGACACCATCCAGACCTTCCGGCTGGCAAATCGACTCCAGTCGGCGATTGAAGTGGCGGATCGCTTTTTACTCAAGCCGCTGATGCGCGCCATCACCTTCCCAAATGAAGCGTTCGTGCTGGCAATCTCCGAGAACAATGTGCGACTGATCGAGGTGTTTCCTGACTTGCCGCCGCAGCGTCTGCAGGTGCCGGACCTGCCAAAGGATGCGGCCAGCGCGGTCAAGGTCTCCTCACTTAACAATCGTACCTCGTTGCGCCGCGTAATGGGGTCGGAGGGTCAGAAGGTACGGCTTGCACAATATTCGCGCATGGTGGATGCGGCCATTCGCCCGATACTTGCGGGACGCGACGTGCCACTGATTCTGGCTGCGAATGAGCCGGTGGCGGCCATTTTCCGTTCGATCAACAGCAATCCAAATCTCGTCCCCGAAACCCTGACGGTGACCGATGACCGTTCGACGGAGAGCGAGATCGCCGCAGCGGCGCGGCCCATACTCGATGCCGCCTACGCGCGGGAGATCGAAGGCGTCAGGGCTCTGTTTGAACAACGCGCCAATGACCGTCGGGCCACCACAGATATCTCGGACGCAGCGCGTCTTGCCACGTTTGGCGGAATAGAAACCCTGCTGGTGAACTTCGACGAGATCGTCCATGGCACCGTCGACGAGGATACCGGAGCCGTAGTCTTTGGCGAGGAAGGGCCCGACACCTATGGAATTGTGGATGAGATCATGCGTCGTGCACTAACCAGCGGTGCTCGCGTCATTGCCGCACGCAAGAATGATATTCCGGGCGCAGGATCGTTGGCGGCTACCTTGCGCTATCCGCTTTAGAAATCGCAAGATAACTACATTGCCTCTCCCACTCCACCGGAAACGGCTTCATCAACGCCGCCAGCGTGATTTCCGATCCCTGCCGGCCATCTATGATTGCCTCCACGATGTGCGGCGCCAGTAGGGTGAGGCGCAGGACGCGGCTGACATAGGATGCATTGATCCTCTCTGCGGCGGCAATGTCCTCGACGGTGGCATGAACGCCGGTTTCCACCAGCTTGCGCCAACGGAAGCCACGCGCGATCGCCTTCACCATGGTGTTGTCGACACGGGCGCGTGGCGGCGTCCATGACGATGTGCCGTCGGGCAGGACGATCTGCTTGCGGCCACCGCGCCTGGCGAAGGTCAGCGGCACATGCACGGTGATGGTGTCGTGATCGCGCGTGACGGAGGCTTTTTGGGTCACGCTGCTTTCCTCTCGTCGTTGGGCTTCCGATCAGGGTCGATGCCACCGAGATCCGCGACCAAGCTTGTCAGTCCTTGCGTGCGCAGTCGGATATCCGCGCCCTCGGTGCCGATCTCGACGCGCTCGACCAGCAGCGCCGCGATGCGCGCCTGTTCGGCCGGGAACAGCTCGTCCCATAGCGGGTCGAGCCGGGTCAGCGCCTCGCGGGCGTCGGCCGCGGTGAGGCCGCCATCCTGCGCCCGCGCGGACTTCCAAGTCCCAGCCACGATCTCGGGCTGGCGGAACACGGCGCGCAGCTGGTCGATGACAGCGGCCTCGATCTCTCCCGCTGGTACGCGGCCGATGGGGCATGATCCGGCGCCATGTTTCAGCACGGTCTGGCTGACATAATAACGGTAGAGTCGGTCGCCCTTCCGCGTGTGGGTCGGCGAGAAGGCCGCACCATCCGGGCCGAACAGCAAGCCCTTCAGCAGCGCGGGCGTGTCAGCGCGTGTGCGGGCGGCGCGCTTCCGGGGGCTCTCCTGCAGGATCGCATGGACACGATCCCACGTCTCGCGGTCAATGATCGCGTCGTGTTCGCCGGGATAGCTGTCGCCCTTGTGGACCGCCTCGCCGATATAGGCGCGGTTCGACAGCATGCGGTAGAGGTATTTCTTGTCGATCCGGTTGCCGCGCGGCGTGCGGATGCCGCGCGTGCCGACCTCCCGCGCCAGTTCCGTGCAGGACCCGATCTCAAGGAAGCGCGCGAAGATCCAGCGCACATGCGCGGCGCTCTCGTCGTCGACCACCAGCTTCCGGTTCTCGACGCGGTAGCCGTAGGGCGGCACCCCGCCCATCCACATACCCTTCTTCCGGCTGGCGGCGACCTTGTCGCGGATGCGCTCGGCCGTCACCTCGCGCTCGAACTGGGCGAAGGACAGCAGGATGTTCAGCGTCAGTCGCCCCATCGACGTGGTCGTGTTGAACGACTGCGTCACCGAGACGAAGGTCACGCCGTTCCGGTCGAATACCTCGACCAGCTTGGCGAAATCCGCCAGCGAGCGACTGAGGCGGTCGATCTTGTAGACCACGACCACGTCGACCAGCCCGTCCTCGATATCCTCCAGCAGCCGCTTTAATCCGGGCCGCTCCAGCGTGCCGCCGGAGATGCCGCCGTCATCATACTGATCGCGGACCAGCACCCAACCCTCGGAACGCTGGCTGGCGATATACGCCTCGCAGGCCTCGCGCTGAGCGTGGAGGCTGTTGAACTCCTGCTCCAGCCCTTCCTCGGAGGATTTTCGGGTGTAGACCGCGCAGCGCAGCTTGCGGACGAGCTTCGTTTGTTCGGGCGGCTTCGTCATCTTCGCCCCCTGTGGTTCTTGAGCCCGAAGAACACCCAGCCGTTCCAGCGCGTGCCGGTGATGGCCCGCGCGATGGCGGACAGGGATTTGTAGGGCCGCCCATGCCACTCGAAGCCGTCGGCGGTGACGGTGACGATCTGTTCGACGCCCTGCCACTCGCGCAGCAGCCGCGTGCCGGTGATCGGGCGGTCGCGATCGGCGCGGATGCTGCGCTTGAATCGGTCGCCGCCGTCCAGTTCTTCGCCCAGCCGTTCCAGCCGCCGGATCGTCTCCGGTTTCAGCCCGCCATAGGCAAGTTCCTGGATGCGGTAGGCCAGCCGGTTTTCGAGGTGGCGTCGGTTGAAGGGCGGCGGCTCGCTGTCGAACAAGTCGCGCCACTGTTGCTTCAAGTCAGGCGTCGGCGTGGTCTTGAGCGCGGCCAGGCGCGCGGGGATTGGACCGGGCTTGTTCATGCAGTTCTCCGGTGAGTTGGAGTTGCATGACGGCATTGGTCGGGCGGATAGTGTAGGAAA
Organism: Nitrobacter sp. TKz-YC01; assembly: GCF_047824785.1. GTDB lineage: Bacteria > Pseudomonadota > Alphaproteobacteria > Rhizobiales > Xanthobacteraceae > Nitrobacter. Next base: position 642,941 of record NZ_CP181167.1, read on the forward strand.
TTTTCTCCAGTGACGTCAGATACTTCGCCCCGCTCCCGCTCCCGCATCCGCAACCTAACCAGCCCGAGCGCGAGAAGGGCGCACAACTCAGTGCGGCGCTCAGCAGCGGTCATTCGGTCGGGAGGCAGCGGATTGGGGCGTTTCATGGGGATCCACCATCAATGGTTATCCCCAGTCAAATACTCACGCGTTCTGGAAACCGTCTCCCCGATTCGACTCCCGGTTGCATTTATAATAGAGAACATAGGATGAACACAGGCCGGGCGGGTCACCGTGAGCAAAAACCTCAAGAAGTTCGTCAATCCGAAATTCATCGCCACCATCGACATCAATCTGATCCGCAGGCTGATGGAGCGGCATGACGAGGATCTGCATGGCTTCGATCTGACCGTGTTCAATCAGGACGAAGCTTCCGCTAGAAAGGCAATGGCGGGGTTCTTTGCTGGTCCCGAGGCCGGCTATCCGGACGGGCTGATCGCCGATCTGCACCGCATCGCCGAGATTGGTGATGCTAATGGGCTGCAGATCATCCTCGAAAACGCCGCCCGTCACCAAGTCAGTCTGCTGCCGGTCGATGAGGCCGGCCAGCCCATAGAGGCAGCGCAAGACCCCAAGCATATCGCGCTCAAGGTGTTTCTCGATCATCCGGACATTTTTAACAGCTCGGTGGACATGCTGGCCTATCGCTCGCTTTCCTCGTTCAGTGAATTCGCCGGACGCGAAGAAGGAGTTGAGGCTGAGGTGAACGAAAAGACCCTGCAGGCCTTTCAGCAAAAGGCGGCGGCAATTTTCGAGGCGAATATGCTGGGACGCTTTTGTGAAGCGCAGTTCTATGACGATGACGGTGACATTAACATCGTCGTCACCCACGGCGCCCCGTTCAAGACCACCGAAACGCTGGCCGAAGGGCAGCAGCGCGCCGTCATCAGCTTTCGCGAGCTGGAACACGCAGTCGTCATCTACACGCCGTCATCCGGCATCCTGAAGATCGGCCGCATCGTCAAGGCGCAGCGCGAACAGATCGGCGAGATTTTCGCGACCGAGTTTCTCGGCAAGCCCGGCTTCTTCGGCGCGCCCGATGCGCAGAACCTTTACACGCTCGCACCTGTCGAGCGCGGCGGATTCAATTTCGCCCTCAATGCTGATTTCGATCCGGGGATCGTTCGCTTGCAGATCACGGAGGTGCAGGTCAACCGGATTGCTACCGACCAGGCGTCCGGCAAGACAATGGTCCTGCATTCCATAGTGGCGCGGGATGGGCGTGACAACGCGTTGGCTCGGCTCGGTGAAAACAGCACCGGGATCGTGCTGGGGTCGCCGGACTGGCAGGTCAACCACATCATCATCAAGGTCCATTTCAACACCGGAACCAAACGACCAGCGAAAGTGACGGTGAAGCTGAAGGCACCGGCAGCGCCGATGTTCAAGCGTCAGCGTTTTGAAGGCCGCATCATGACGCTGCTGCGTCGCAATGGATTTGTCCGTGACCGAAACCCTGACGCATTTGCTGCTGCGGCTGAGTGAGGCCGAACCGCCGGCTCTGCTATGGGGTCGAGCTGCCCGGCGCCATTTTGGAGCTGGGTTTGAACGTCTACTCGATGGCAGCATTCTGCTCGAACAGCGGCCGGCGACGGAATGGCCCGTTTGCGGCTCGTGCGAATGCGATCTCGACATGCGGCCGTTGACGGCGATCGCGGACAAGTTGGTCGCGGCCTGTCCGCTCGACCGCCGAAACGATGAGGTATTGGAAAAAGACGACCTTCGTCTGTTCCGGTTCGAACATTCCGCCTTTGCAGACGCCATTGCCAGGCGCTCCTCCCTTTCTAACCCTCCGTCAAAAATCACTGCTGGCCTATGGTCGCTCGGCATGCTGCAAAACAGCATTGAGGTCTTTCTGACTTTTTCGAGTGTGGTGGCGCGCCAATCGCAGATTGTTGACACCATATTGCGTGTCGCGCGGGGCCGCAGGCGACTGCTGATTGCGCCGACCCTCCCGGCATCAGAACGGGTCGGGTACAACCGGGCCGATATCCACCTCGCTGGGCTGTCAGAATGCCTGCGTCCTGATCCGTCGCACGTCATCCCGATTCTGGATATTGATGGCCTTGACCTTGCTCGACCCGAACCACGTCTTATCCTCCAAGCTGGGAAGCAGACCATCCTCCTGGATGGCGCGGAACTAAAACTGCCGCCGCGCTCCTTCCAACTGCTGCAGTATCTTGCCAGCCAAGCGATCGCAGGACGGGCTCTGTGCGAACGACGCGACATCGAAAAACATCTCTGGTCGACGACAGTATCTGACAAGACGGTCGCCGATGCGGTTCGCGATCTTCGCAACAAGATCAAGCCGATCCTGCCGAAGGGTGTGACGCCCGAGCGATTTATTGAGAACCGGCAACCTGCCGTCTACCTGATCGCGTTGCCGGCCGACGAGATCAGGATCGACGACTGAACCCGCTCACCTGCGAGCCCATAGCTTCCCATAACATGCCCACCCCTATGGGCAATGCGACCCGGCAATCTCGACGCATCCAAGTTGATGTGCCGAGGTTACGATGCGCCGCTCCATTTCCCCCGATGATCTTTCCATCCTGCGGCATGTGGCTGACCGCATTGCGCGCCGCATGCGCTATCGGCTCGGGCTGCCCGAGCAAGATCTTGATGATCTGCGCCAGGACCTGCTGCTCGATCTGATCGCTCGGTTTCCTGCTTTCGATCCCGAGCGCGGCCCGCTCGAAGCCTTCTCCCACATGGTTGCGACCCATCGTGCATCGCTGATCGGCCGCGCTGTGGGGCGTGAGCGCCAGATCTATGGCAACTCACCGCTGTCGTTGGATGCCCCGCTTACCGGTGACGACAACACCGTCGTTCGCGACCTGTTTTCGCAAGATCAGGGACTTGGCGCACTGTTCGGTCAATCCTTCGAGGTCGAGGACGAGATCGTCGCCAACGCCAGCCTGGATGCCGGCCTGTCGGGGCTTGCTGAGTCCGACCAGCACCTTTGTGTTGCCCTCGCCACATCCACGATCGATCAACTGGCTGCCTCCGGTCATGGCGCCCGCGCCAGCCTTTATCGCCGCCTCAAAAACATCCGCCTGAGCCTTCTCGCCTACGGCGTCGAGGCCGCGTGAGACGGATCTCCAACTCGGTGAGTAATGATCAATATGAACACGGTTTCTCATAATTTCACCGCCGCGCCGCTGCTGCTGACCGAGGCACAGTTCTGCGCCTGGATCGGCCAGTCGGCTCCGGGCGCCGTGATTGAATATCACCGCGGTTTCCTGGCGATCGACACGGTGCGCGCCAGCAGCGATCTCGTTGAGCCTGACTGGAAGGAACTCATTCGCCTCGGTCGCCGTGCCTGGTGGGCCGCCGAACAGAACCTCGTCCATCTCGTCCAGCGCCGGCTCGGCTCGGATCGCTTTGCCTATCTGGCGATCGCCCGTGCGCGCCCGAAAAAGCTGCAGGCAACGATGCTGACCCTTTTGGCCCAGAGCGCCGAAACCGATCCGCTCGCTAATCCCAACATTTCGTTTCGTCTCTCCAGACCCTGAAAGGAGCCTTCGATGTTCGCCCCCTCCAAACTGAGCACCCTGCGCAAATCCCATTATGGTCTTGGCGGCTTGCCCGCCTCGATCTGCGTGCTCGCTCCCCATCGGCTGGCAAGCTCGGTGCGCCCGATAGACAAGGCCACGCTCGATGATGTGGCCTTCGCCATCATCGAGGCCGAGCAGGCTTACAATGCTGCGGGCGACCGACTGTTTTCCCTGCGTAAGCTTTACGCCCTCGCGCGTGAAGCAGGTGGTGTCGGCACTGGCTGTGCCGTCGATGCCGCAGCCAAAGCCAGGTCGGAACGCTGATCATGGCTATTCTTGCCATCGACTCCGGTCTCAACAACGGCATCGCGCTGCTGAATATCGAGCGCCAGCTCCTGCTGGCGATCGCCAAGCCGCGTGCAGCGATACCAGCTTCCGGCAGCACAATCCGTCCGGGTGCGATCGGCTCGAAGGAGAGGACGCCGCCGAAATCCGCACCCTGCGCCCCGGTGCCGGACTTCGGATGAGCGCCGAGGGACCGGGAGGCGGCCGCCTTCCGATCCCCGTCCATCACCACGAAACAATGAGCTTGGAGATGGGGCGCGCGTAATGACCGTAGAATTGCCAAATGATTTTGCAAGCGCCTACCAATGGGCCGATGGCTATCGCGCGCTCGGGTTGGCGGTGATCCCCGCTGCCGGCCGCGAGAAAATCCCGCTCGGCCAGTGGAAGGAGTTCCAGACCGGGATCCCGCAGACGGTTCATGATCGCTGGTATGGCGACGGCGGTGAACACCGCGCCAACTACCGCATGGGATTCTTGTCCGGCGCTGCCTCGCTCGGCAATGGTTGGAAGCTGCTGGTCATCGATCTCGACGAGAAAGGCAGCGTCTCCGGCTCCGCCACCTGGGACAGCTGGATTGCCGAGCACGAACTCGGCTGTGATCCGGAGACCTGGCGGGCCAGAACAGGCGGCGGTGGTCAGCACATCTACTTCCGCTATCCCGATCATCATTCCGTCAGGAATACGCAGCAGACGATCGCCGGCATCGATGTGCGCGCCGAGGGTGGGTTTGTCATTGCACCGCCGTCGCGGCACAGGAACGGCAACTCGTACACATGGCTGTTCTCGCCCTTCGAGATCGAGTTAGCCGAAGCGCCGCAATGGCTGCTGAAAAAAGTCGGAGCCTCGCAGGCCTTGCCTCTGGCGCCGACGTTGGCCTCTTCACCGGTGCTGTCGTCTTCTTCATCCCCATCGCGCACGCCGACGATGGTCAGTCATTCATCACCGCCACCACGGGCTACCGACGCCTGGGGCCGTATCATCGATGGTCGCGACGCTTATATGCGCGATGTTGTGTGGGCGGCGATCGTCGACTGGTGTCGCGAATGCCCGATCGCCCCGTCCGAGCGCGAGACAGAGCAGAAGCTGCTGGAGGTCTACGCCATCTATGAGCGCAAGGTGCGCTCGCAGGCAGCCGACAGAACGCTGGACGACGAAGGGCGCGGTCTCTCCGCCTTCCGTGACAAGTGGGTCTACGCCATGCGGCAGTGGGACACCAAGGTCGCGGCGGCGGCGAAAGAAAAGGTCGCAGACTCGATCGTCGTCGACGATACTGCGCCGACGGCACCGCCATCGCATTCGGACGATCCGGTCGACCTCTGGTCGAAACTGTCGCCACCTGTGCTGCCGACCGGCGTCCTGCCACGCCCCATCGAGGCATTCGCATTCGGTCAGGCTGAGCAGATGGGCGCCGATCCGGCTGGCCTTGCCATGGCAGCTCTTGCGGTGTGTGCCGCCGCCATCCCCGATCGCGTCCGGATCAAGGTGAAACGCCACGGCCACTGGTACGAGAACGCACGCCTATGGGTTGCGCTGATCGGCTCACCCAGTACCAAGAAGAGCCCGATCGTTGGACAAGCCATGCGCCCCATCGCCCGCCTCGATGGTGGTCTGGTCCGCAAGTATCTCGCTGACAAGGCGCGCTATGACGAGATTGCCAAGGACGAGCGCAAGAGGCGGAGCGCCCGCGCCAACGCCGCCTGCGTATCGAAGACACCACCATTGAGGCCGCGCAGGAGGTGCTGGGTGATAGCCCCGATGGGGTCCTGCTGATCCAGGACGAGCTCTCCGGCTGGTTCGGCGCGATGGACAAATACAACAGCGGCGGCAGAGGTGCTGCCAAGGACCGGGCTTTCTGGCTGCAATCCTTCAATGGTGGCCAATATGCCGTCAATCGTATCGGTCGCGGCGTCTCGCTGATCGAGAACCTGTCGGTCTCGATGCTCGGCGGCATCCAGCCTGAAGCCATCGCCGCCGTGGCGAAGGAGAGTGTCGACGACGGCCTGCTGCAGCGCCTGCTGCCGGTCGTCCTGCAGCGGGCCTCCGTCGGTAAGGATGCGCCGATCTCCAGCACCACCGAACGCTATGAGGCGCTGGTCGAGCAGCTGACCGCCATCAGCATCACCGGCACCGCCTCGTTCGGTAGCAGCCACGACGAGACAGAATGTCTGACGCTTTATTTCTCCGACGAGGCACTGCGTGTCCGCGAGGAATTGGAAGCCAAGCATCTTGCCCTGATGGATATCGAAGGGATGAACCGGAAACTCGCCTCCCACATCGGCAAGTATGACGGCATCTTCGCACGGTTCTGCGTCGTCTGGCACTCGATCCTCAACGTCAATCGCGGCGTCATTCCGCCAGAGGTATCGGGCGATACCGCCTCGCGGGTGGCGGCGTTCCTGCACGAGTTCGTCCTGAAGCATGCCGCGGCCTTCTACGGCAACATCCTCGGCATGTCGGACGAGCAGGATGAGCTCCAAAGCACCGCCAGCTACATTCTCACCGCCAAGCCGGACGTGATGACCGTCCGGGACTGCCAGCGTGGCTCCCGCGTGATGAGAGCGATGACCCGCCAGCAGATTCAGCGGGTGATGGAGCAGCTCGAAAGCCTGGGTTGGGTCGAGCAGATCGCCCCGCCGAAGAACTCCATCACGCTCAGATGGGGGATCAATCCGCGTGTCCATGAACTGTTTGCCAGCCGCGCTGTCGAGGAAGTGCGCCGCAAACAGGGACTGCGCGACACAGCAAACCAGGTCTTCGGGAGAAGCCAATGAACACTTGTCACCATTCGCGACGCTGGGCCAGGCAGCCAATTGTCACCATTCGCGACAGCCGAAATCGCCAGTTGTCACCGTTCGCGACGTGTTTTTGTCACCATTTGGCCTTGCGCGTAGAGACACAGACAAAAATTTCCGTCCTTCGGACATTGGCGCCAAGTTCATCTGTTTCGCGCGCGCGAGGCCAAATGGTGACAACTCGCTCAAGGGGAGAACTCACCATGGCCTATGACTTCGACACCGCCAAGCTGGCGGCGAGGTCCAAATCGGGCATCGGCGTCGACATGATGGCAGGGCTCCGCAAGCTCGATGCGGTGGCGCGCGACATGGAGCGCAAACGGGGATCGTGCCGGCTGCCGGCCCTGGTTCCCGACGATCTGGAAAAGCGGTTCTATTCGCAGCACATGAAAGTCTCGATGGCGCTGCGCGAGGGCGGCAACCAGGACGCGCTCCACGAGATCGAACGTATGGTCACCGCATGGCGTTTTCTCGATCGCGAGGCAGAACGGCTCGGGGCCCAGCCCATCGATCCAGCGATGTGGGCGGTGGCGCTCTTCGACAGAACCGTGGTTGCGATCGTTCGCTATGCCGACAGTCATGGCGATCAAACAGCAATAACCCGGCGTCAAGGTGGCACCAGTGACCACGATCGCGACGGATACGTACTGGTGGGAGAGCGCCGATGAACGACCGACTTGAGCATGTCGACAGCAATCAGACGTATACGATGACCGGTCCGGCCTGGACGCTAAAGCTGGTCGAGGAGCGTCTTGCCGAGGCGGCTGCGGTGCTGCAGCGATTGCCCGAACCACGACGGCAGGGGTACTTCAACACTTGGCCTGACTATTTGCACGAGTTTGCGGATCTGGTCAGCCAGGAGCCGAAGCCGATGCGACTGTTGCCGTCACCGGCTGCGATCAGCCGCATGGAAGAAACGCTCACCTGGACCATCGGTCTCGACTCGACCGACGGCAGGATCGTCTGGATGCGCGCCCACAACGCGCCGTGGAAAGTGATCTGCTGGAAAGTTGGTTTGCAACGCTCTGCCGCCAATGAGCGCTGGCTCTACGCGCTCTGCATCATCGCCATGAGGCTCAATCGGCAGCCGGTGCCTAAGAACCACTCGCGGCGCTATGTCATCGGACGGATGCGGGATGTTTTTGCGGCGGACAAGTGGGGCTGTCATCCCGGAACAGATACCATCGCTACGGCATTACTTTCGAAATAAGGAGATCGATGTGTCGAAGTTTTCTATTGGTGATCACGTGAGCTGGAATTCTGAGGCTGGTCGGGTGAGCGGCAAGATTGTCACAGTTCATCATGCGGATTTTGACTACAAGGGGCACCGGCACCGCGCCTCGAAGGATGACCCGCAATATGAAATCAAAAGCGACAAGACTGATCATATCGCCGCTCACAAGGAAGCTGCGCTGACAAAGATAAATTGATGGCAGCACAGTTCACCACCATTGGTCATTCCAACCGCAGTCTCGACGAATTTTTAGACATGCTGCGCGAGGCGCGTGTCGATCTGCTGATCGATGTCCGAACATTCCCACGGTCGCGGAGCAATCCCGTCTTCAACATCGATCGGCTGCCGGCTGACCTTGAACAAGTTCAGATCGGATATCGGCATTGTCCCGCGCTGGGCGGTCGACGGTCGAAACAGTCCGGCGTTGATGAACAGCTCAATGCGATGTGGCGGGTTCAGAGCTTCCACAACTACGCCGACTATGCCTTGGGCGATCAGTTTGGCGCGGCGTTCGATGAGCTCGTTCGTCTTGGTCAGAACCAGCGACTTGCCTTGATGTGCGCGGAAGCGGTTTGGTGGCGGTGTCATCGCAGAATCATCACTGACTACCTGCTTTTGAACGGTCACGCCGTCGATCATCTGATGGCGCCCGGGCATATCGATCACGCCACGCCAACGCCGCGCGCACAAAGAGCCGATCATGGAAAAGTGCTCTATCCCGCCGACGGATCCGACTGACGGCGCGGCTTCGCATGAACGCCATCATGGCTGGTAGCACTTCGTAGCCACACGAAGAATGTCCGCCGGACAGTTTTCGAACGGACAGAACCGGTTTGTTTGAGGTAGATTCTGAATATGCTCGGGAGACTATCGCCTGCGACGGAGATGATCCATCGCAGGCGTTGTCGTTTCCGGCACCGTCAACATCACCTGCACCGTTGAGACCAGCACCATGCCCGTTCGCCCACCGCTCCATCGCCCGGTCGGACGGCGCGAGAAGCGTGAGCGCGACCATGACTATGATCGCACCCGCGATCCGGTGTCGCGCGCGCTCTACCACTCCAAGCGCTGGCGAACCGAACGCGAGGCCTTCCTCCACGAGCATCCGCTGTGCATGGAATGCCAGCACCATGACGTGATCCGCCCGGCCAGCGTCGTGGACCACATCGATCCACATCGTGGTGACGAGACGGTGTTCTGGGATCGCAATCGCTGGCAGGCGCTGTGCGCATCGTGCCACGGCAGGAAGACGGCGGTGCAGGACGGCGGCTTCGGCAATGCGCGGCGCTGCTCATAGGCCCCCGGGGAGGTCAAATCTCTAGAGCCTCAACGCGCAGGTCCGCGCGCCACCAAACGCGCATCCGTGGCCAAAATGGCGACGGGGGGTGCGCAATCAGAATGTTGATTTTGTTGGACACGAAAAATGGAAATGGCTGTTCCTGCCACCATCGAGGCCGCCCACGGCGACCGCCGACTTGCCGTCGAATACCGGCCGCTCGATGAGCTGGTGCCCTATGCCCGCAACGCCCGCACGCATTCGGATGCGCAGGTTGCTGAGATCGCCGGCTCGATCCGCGCGTTCGGTTTCACCAATCCGGTGCTGATTGCCGAGGACGGCACGTTGATCGCCGGCCACGGCAGGGTGCTGGCAGCGCGCAAGCTCGGCATGGAAACCGTGCCGACCATCGTGCTGTCGGGTCTTTCGGCAACCCAGCGCCGAGCGCTGGTGCTGGCCGACAACCGCATCGCCATGAATGCCGGCTGGGACGAGGAATTGCTCGGGCTCGAACTGTCCGACCTGCAGGAGGCCGGCTTTGATCTCGGATTCACGGGCTTCGGTGACGACGAGCTGCAGAACCTGCTTTACGGCAACCGCGACGAACAGGACGGCCTGACTGAAGACGACGCCATTCCGGAGGTGCCGGTAACGCCGGTCTCGCGGCGCGGCGATCTGTGGCTGCTGGGTGATCACCGGCTGCTGTGCGGCGACTCCACCGACGGTGCCGACGTCACTCGCCTGATGGCGGGTGAGCGGGCGGCATTGTTCGCGACCGATCCGCCCTATCTCGTTGATTATGACGGAACCAACCATCCGACGAAGAAGACCGCCTCGGCGCGGGCGAAGAAAATCGCCAACAAGGACTGGGGCGACGATTATATCGAGCAGCCGCACTGGGATGATTCCAGCCAGGGTCCGCAATTCTACGAGGCCTTCTGCAAGGTGGCGATCGAGCATGCCATTGCCGAGGACGTCGCCTGGTACTGCTGGCACGCCTCGCGCCGCCAGCGCATGCTGGAAACGGTCTGGGATCAGTTCGATGTGCTGCATCACCAGCAGATCATCTGGGCCAAGTCGCGCCCGGTGCTGACGCGCTCGGTGATGCTGTGGGCGCATGAGCCCTGCCTGTTCGGCTGGCGCCGGGGCAGGAAGCCCCGCATCAACCGCGAGGGCTTTGACAGCTGGCCGACCACGGTGTGGAACATTCCGTCCTCGGAAATCGAAACCCGCGAGCATCCGACTTCGAAGCCGGTGCGCGTGTTCACGCTGCCGATGCAACTGCACACCCGTCCGGGCGACATCTGCTACGAGCCGTTCTCGGGCTCCGGCTCGCAGCTGATTGCCGGTGAGAAGACCGGCCGCAAGGTTTACGGTCTCGAATTGTCGGAGGCCTTCTGTGACGTGGTCATCCGGCGCTGGCAGGCCTTCACCGGCAAGGCGGCAACGCGGGATGGCGACGGCCGCAGCTTCGACGAGATCGCCGCCGAGCGCGTGCCCGATACCGGGGATGCCGCAGCGGCATGAAACAGTCGCGCACCATGTCGCTGGTGGAATCGCTCACCAATGTTGCCGTCGGCTATGGGATTGCGGTGATCGCGCAGATCCTGGTGTTTCCGCTGTTCGGATTGTCGACCACGCTGGCCAACAACATGGCCATGGGTGCCATCTTCACCGTGGTGTCGATCGCGCGCAGCTTTACATTGCGGCGGGTGTCCGAGGCCATCCGGATGCGGAGCGCCAACGAGGCAACCGCCGCCCCATCGGGGCGACGGCCGTGACAGAATGAGAGCTGCGACGTCAGGCTGCGGGCAACCGGTAGACCCGCCCGCGCCCTTCGACCTTCTCGCTGGTGACGATGAGCTCGAGCTTCTTTTTGAGCGCACCCGCCATGGCACCACGCACGGTGTGCGGTTGCCAGCCGGTGGCGGCGGCGATCTCGGCAATGGTTGCACCATCCTTTGCGCGCAGCATCGCGATCAGTGTCGCCTGCTTGGTTCCTTCGCGTGGCGTACGTTGTGCACGCAATGTTGCGCCAGCGGGCGCGGTGGGCGCGGTATCACTCGAAGTGGCGTCGTTGTCTGCACCGCCCGCCGAAGCGCCCGTGTCGGCGCCTGTGGCTGAGCGCTGCGCATCCGGTTCGGGTGCCTCGTCAGGTGCAATGCCAATAGCGGCGAGACCCGCATCGGTGATGATCAGCGTGGTGCCATGGCCATCGCCGGTCTCGCGCCAAACCCGGTCGCTGAGTTGCGGCTGCAAGGCGATGCGGCGCGCTTCGACCTCTTCGATGAGGCCTTTTGCAATCATGGTGTCGACCACCTTGGTAGCGGCTCCGCCCTTCAGCCTGGCTGGCAATGGCAGGACGATCCGATCGTCGCGCTGGGCGGCGGCGCTGAGAATGATTGCTTGCGTGTCGGAAAGCTTGGTCATGGGTGGTCTCCCGTATCGGGGTGCGCAGGATGCGAACCCTTCTACGAGGCCGAGCCCGCCAGTCGGCGGGCGGGACCCGGAAAAGGGATGGGCTATTCGACGTGCTCGCCTTCGCTGAAGGCGCTGTCGCTGATCTCGCGCAGCTTCGCGCGGGTGCGTTCGAGCGTTCCGACATGGCCCCAATGGATCTCGTCGGGGTTGGTATTGAAGTGGTCGTCGCTCAGCGCCGTGAGGCGCTCGAGGATCGCGTCGATCTCGAATTTGGCTGCGAGGAATGCATCGATGGCTTTGGCATTGCTGACGTTCGTCATGGCGTGGTCCTTCCTGTTCGCCCTGACACTCATGCTCTGAACGGGGAGGACATCAACGCCCAAGTGGATCATTTGATTGCTTGTTTGACGTCGGCGCGGAAATCGCGCTGACTGCAGGAGAAACCGATATGGCCGGCCGCAAGCCGCTGCCGACCCATCTGAAACTGGTCAAGGGCACGGCCCGTCCGCACCGCCTGAACAAGGCCGAGCCGAAGCCGGTGGTAGCAACGCCAGAACCGCCCGACCACCTTGATGATGAAGCTCGCGCGAAGTTCACCGCGATGGCGGAACTGCTTGCCCGACATGGCGTGATGACCGAGCTCGATACCGGCGCGCTCGCCCGCTACGTCATTATCTGGCGGCGCTGGCTGGAGGCGGAAGCTGAAGTGAAACGCCGTGGGCCGGTGGTGAAGACGTCGAACGACAACATCATCCAGAACCCGTTCCTGGCGGTGGCCAACAAGTGCCTGGCGCAAATGGCGCAGATCGAGGCCGAGTTCGGGCTGACGCCGTCGAGCCGCTCGCGCATCCGCATGGCGGAGCCGGCTGAGACCAGTGATCCATTCGAGGAATTTTTGACCCGTGGTAGAAAAGCGTAAATCCGGCTCGGCCAGGAAAGCGTCGTCCTGTCCGGTCACGGCCTACGCACGCGCTGTCGTCAGCGGCCGGATCGTCGCTGGCCGGCTGGTGCGTCTGGCCTGCGAGCGGCACCTCGCGGACCTGAAGTTGGGGGCAAAACGCGGCCTGGTCTGGGATGGCGCTGCGGCACGTCATGCGATCGACTTCTTCGGCCATCTGCGCCACTCGACCGGCGAATGGGCGGGTGAGCCCTTCGTGCTTCAGGGCTGGCAGCAGTTTGTCGTCGGCTCGCTCTATGGCTGGAAGCGCAAGGATGGATTGCGCCGCTTCCGCACAACCTATGTCGAGGTGGCGCGCAAGAACGGCAAGTCGGTCCTTCTGGCAGGCACCGCGCTCTATGCCTTGATCGCCGATGGCGAGCCCGGTGCGCATGTCTATTCGGCGGCAACAACGCGCGATCAGGCCCGCATCGTCTTTGGCGAGGCCGAGCGCATGGTGGCTGCAAGTTCGGCCCTGCAGGCGCGCATCACAAGGACGGTGAACAATCTGGCCGTGCTGCCGACCTCGTCCTGGTTCCGGCCGCTGTCGGCCGATGCCAGCAAGATGGACGGGCTGAACATCCATTTTGCCGCCGTCGACGAGGTGCATGAACATCCAGGCCCGGAAATCATCCAGAAGCTGAACACGGCAACGGGAGCCCGACGTCAGCCGCTGATCTTCGAGATTACCACGGCGGGCTATGACCGCCATTCCGTCTGTCGCCAGCATCACGAGTTCTCGGTCAAGGCGCTGGAGGGCACGGTACCGACGGAATCGTCCGACAGCTGGTTCAGCTATATTGCCACTATCGACGAGGGCGACGACTGGACCGATCCCGAAGTGTGGGTGAAGGCCAATCCGAGCCTCGGGGTCACGGTGAAAGTCGATGATCTGAAACGTCAGATCGATGAAGCGAAAGAGATGCCGGCGCAGCAGAATGCGATCCGCCGCCTCAGATTGAACGAATGGACAGAGCAGATCACGCGCTGGCTCGACATGAGCGTATGGGAAGAAAACGGCCTGCCAGCTGTCACCGACTGGCGCATCGTCAAACACGAGATGAAGGAACTGGAACAGAAGCTTCTTGGCCGTGAATGCTATGGCGGGCTGGACCTTGCCCGGGTCAATGATCTGTCGGCCTTCGCGTTGTTGTTCCCGCCGACGCTCGATGACGATCTCGGTGATCTTGCAGACAAGTGGATCGTCATCTGCCGCTTCTTCATCCCGGAGGACGATATTGTGCGCCGAGTGCGCCGCGACCGCGTGCCCTACGATGTCTGGCGTGACCAGGAATTTTTGACGGCCACGCCCGGTAACGCCACCGACTTTGCCTTCGTCGAGAAAGAAATCATCGAGTTGGCTTCCCGTTACGATCTGCGCGAGCTGTCCTATGACCGCACCTTTGCCGGCGAGATTGTCCAGCATCTGCAGGACGAGGGGCTGACCCTCGTCCAGTTCGGCCAGGGCTTCCTGAGCATGGCGGCACCGACGGCGGAGCTGGAGCGGCTGTCGGTGTCACGATCGCTCTGGCATGGCGGCCACCCGGTGCTGCGCTGGAATGCCTCCAACGTTGCCGTGCGTCATGATCCGGCCGGCAATATCAAGCCGGACAAGGAACGCTCGAGCGAGCGCATCGACGGCGTTGTCGCGATCTGCAACGCGCTCGGCCGGGCACTGGCCCGTGACATCAATGCCGGTCGCTCGGTCTACGAGAGCCGCGGCATCCTGATGCTGTAAAGTCTGGTCTGTCAGCGAATCACAAGAACCGGGATATGCGCAGTAGCAAGAACCTCCGCAGTCTGGCTGCCCAGAAGGACTCTCTTGATCCCACGGTACCCATGGGAGGCCATGACGATCAGGTTGCAACCCTGCGTTTTCGCCGCATCAATGATAGCTGCAGCCGGCAAAGCGTTCGGAATATGGAGTGTTTCGACCGTCAGCGCCATTTTTTCTGCCGCCGCTTTCGCTGCTGACAGGATAGCTTCTGCATGCTCCTCATTGTCAGCCTCTAACTGATTCACATAGGCAGCAATCGATCGGCCAGCGTCTACGGCGGCGATTGGAAACGGCCCTGTCACCGTGACGATCGTAACCTTGCTGCCAAGTGCTTTCGCCAGCGACAGGCCATGGTCGACGCCGTTCTGTGCCAGTTCAGAGCCGTCAGTGGAAATGAGAATATGAGTGTACATGAGAACCCTTCACGCTCAGAAATCATGCGACGATCGTAGCCGTCACATCTCATCTCAACAAGAACCCGCCGTACCGATCGATGCTCCTGGTGCTGCGAGGACCGGCTAACGGACTAACAGCATCGGAATGTTTGTACATTTGTATTCACGGGAGAATTGTTCGAACACCGTGCATGACCACTGATGTCACAACCAAGCGGTCAAAACCCACCAGTCAAAGCGACGGCATCCTGATGCTGTGAGTCGAGCCGCATCATCACGATCCATGGCTGCGTAGTCGATCACCTCGCGGCTGACGAAAGCAACCTTATGGCATTCTGGTCGAATTGGTTCGGCGGTGCAAAACCGCCGACTGCATCTCCGCGCGCGTCGTTCCAGGATGCCGGTGGCGGCCTGGTCATCACGACGGCGCAGCAGTTGGAAGAGGCATTGCGGGCCGGCAATGTCACGGCATCGGGCACAACGGTTACACCCAACAGCGCCATGCGGGTGGCCGCCGTCTATGCCTGCGTGCGCATTATCTCGGGCGCGGTGGCGACGCTGCCCTTGCACATCAAGCGTCGCGTCGATGAGCGCACCCGCGAGGATGCCTCCGACAGGCCGATCTGGTCGGTGCTGCGACGCAAGCCGAACCGTTGGCAGATGCCCTCGCAGTTCCGCCGCATGCTGCAAGCGCATCTGCTGTTGCGCGGCAATGCCTATGCCATGATCGTGCGCTCGCGCGGTTTGGTGCAGGAACTGATCCCGCTCCATCCGGATCGGGTCGAGGTGAAGCAGACCGACGATCTGGCGCTGGAGTATCTTTATACGCGCCACGATGGCCGCGACATCAAGCTGGCGCAGAACGAAGTCTTCCACCTGGTCGGGCTGACACTCGACGGCGTCCATGGCGTATCGGCAATTTCCTATGCCCGCGAAACCATCGGCCTGTCGCTGGCGATGGAAGATCATGGCGCCACCACCTTCCGCAATGGTGCCCGTGTCAGCGGCGTGTTGAGACATCCGAACAAGCTCGGTCCGGAAGCGGTCGCCAATTTGAAAGCCGGCCTCGAAGAATTCCGCTCCGGTGGCGAGCAGGAAGGCAAAAACCTGATCCTCGAAGAGGGCATGGACTATGCCCGCATCGCCATGACGGCCGAGGATGCGCAGTGGTTAGAAGGTCGCAAGTTCAGTCGCACAGATATCGCCATGTTCTTCGGCGTGCCGCCACACATGATCGGCGACACTGAAAAATCGACCAGCTGGGGCACCGGCATCGAGCAGCAGTCGATCGGCTTCGTCGCCTACACGCTCGAAGACCACCTGACCATGTGGGAAGAGGCGATCAACCGCGACCTGATCGGCACGGACGATCAGCTCTACGCCCGTTTCAACCGGGCAGCGCTGGTCAAGGGCGACATCAAGGCCCGCTGGGAAGCCTACGTCAAAGGCCTGCAATGGGGCGTCTACAGCCCCAACGAAATCCGCGCACTCGAAGACCAGAACCCGCGTGACGGCGGCGACATCTTCTATCCACCGCCCAACACCGCCGGTGTGCCGGAGAATGAGGAGCGTGATCGCGACACGGCTGCTGGTGGCAGTGATGACGAACCGGACGAACACCGTAACAATTGAGGACAGAAACCAGTGAGCATTCTGAACACGTTGAAACTGGCATCGACGCTGATTGTGATGACGGTTGTCGGCTTGACGGCCATCAGCCCTGCCTTTGACTTCGGAATCTTCATCGGCGGCGTCACGCTCGGCGGATATCTATTCCTGCTGCTGGAGACCTACTGATGAGCCTGCGTAAATTGCCCGAGGCGCGGAACTTTGTGCGCCCGCAGAATTATCAATGGGATGCGCCCTCCGATGTGCTGGCGAAATGGGCCCAGACGCCGCTCGCAGCTGCGGCGGGTGCCTCCGATGGCGACACCGACACCACCATCTCAATGTTCGAGGTGATCGGCGAGGATGCTTGGTCGGGCGGTGGCGTAACCACGAACCGCATCTCGGCTGCCCTGCGTTCGATAGGCAATCGGAATATCACCGTCCGGATCAATTCGCCCGGTGGCGATATGTTCGAAGGTATCGCCATTTACAATCTATTGCGGGCTCATCCGGCCAAGGTGACAGTCGAGGTGCTGGGATGGGCGGCTTCGGCCGCCTCCATCATCGCCATGGCCGGCGATGACATCCGCATGGGGCCGGGCTCATTCTTGATGGTGCATAATGCCTGGGGCGTGGTGATCGGCAACCGCCATGACATGCGCGAGGCAGCAACTCTATTCGATCAGTTCGATGCCGCGATCGCCGGCATCTATCAGGCGCGCACCGGAATGAAGCGCGCAGGCATCGAGAAGTTGATGGACGCCGAGACCTTCATGGGTCCGTCCGAGGCCGTGAAGAACGGCTTTGCCGATGTCGTTGCGGATGACCTTTCCGCCGACGCCTGCGATGCGAAAAACATAGACCGGGGGCTGATGGCTCGCCGGCAGACCGAGGCCGCGCTCGCCGGCGCGGGCTTTTCCCGCACCATTCGCTCCGAGATGCTCTCGGAGCTGATCGGCTCGGCCGCGCGTGATGCAAGCCAGCCTTCTGCCCCGCGTGATGCAGGCATAGACGAGGCCGCCCTACAGCGGCTGATCGACATTCTCAGATTATAGGAGACCCATCATGGGTATCGAATTGAACACCCGCGTTCGCGGGATTATTGGCGTGCGAGCGGATTCCGGCAACGCCACCAAGATCCTCGCCGAACTGCAGAAGACCTTCGAGGATTTCAAGCTCGAACGGGACAAGGAACTCGCTGACATCAAGGCCGGCATGGCCGATGTGGTGCAGACCGAAAAGGTCGACCGCATCAATGCCGAGATCACCACCCTGCAAAAGGCGCTCGACGAAACCAATGCCGCACTCGCAGCAGTGAAGGTCGGCGGTGTTGGCGGAACAACTGATCCCGATAAGCGCGAACATGCCCAAGCATTCGATCGCTTCTTCCGGCGTGGTGTGGATGCCGGCCTGCGTGATCTTGAGGTCAAGGCCAAGCTGACCACGCAGTCCGATCCTGACGGCGGCTATTTGGTACCGGAAGAGACCGAAGCCGGAATCGACCGGGTGCTTGGCGCCGTGTCGACGATCCGTTCGCTCGCCCGAACCATCTCGATCTCGACCAATACCTACAAGAAGCTGGTCAATATGGGTGGGGCGACGTCGGGCTGGGTTGGCGAGGAAGACAGCCGCTCCGGCACGGCCACGCCGACCTTGCGCGAGATCGCCATCAATACCGGCGAAATCTACGCCATGCCGGGCGCCACGCAAACCTCGCTCGACGATGCCCGCATCGATCTGGCGGCTTGGCTGGCCGACGAGGTGTCCATCGAGTTTGCCGAGCAGGAAGGGGCTGCCTTTGCCAGTGGCGACGGCATCAACAAGCCGCGCGGCATCCTGGCCTACGACAAGGTGGCGAATGCGTCCTACGCATGGGGCAAGCTCGGCTTCGTCGCTTCCGGCAAGTCGGATGGGTTTGTTGCCGCGACCGCTTCGGCCAGCTCAGCTGACGCGCTGATCGACCTCTACTATGCGCTCAAGTCTGGCTATCGGAACGGCGCGTCATGGCTGATGTCGGATGCGACCATGAACACGGTGCGCAAGTTCAAGGATGCGGAAGGGGCCTATATTTGGGCGCCGCCTTCAGGTGCGGCAGAAGTCGCCACCATCCTTGGCAAGCCGGTCTACACTGACGACAACATGCCGGCGGTCGAGGCGGACAAGTTCCCGGTCGCCTTCGGCGATTTTAGCCGCTCCTACCTGATCGTCGACCGCGTCGGCATTCGTGTCCTGCGCGATCCGTTCACTTCCAAGCCGAACGTCCTGTTTTACACCACCAAACGCGTTGGCGGTGGCATCGTCAACTTCGAGGCCCTGAAACTGCTGAAGATCAGCACCTGATCCTCATGACGGGCGGCTGCGGCTGCCCGTCTCTTCACCATTCCCATTCATCGAAAGGACTTCTGTCATGAAGGACGGTATCTCCGGCCTCGGCCTCGCCGCATCGCTAGTTCCCGCCGTGGTCACCGCCACCACCAAGGGCAGCCATGCCGACCTGCAAGGCTTCAATTCCGCGACCCTGATCATCAATACCGGCGCGATTGCTGGCGATGGCCTCTTTGTCGTCGCGATGCAGGAAAGCGACACGACCACGGATGGCGATTTTGCCGATGTGGCAGTCGGCAATCTGCTTGGATCTCTGCCGGCAGCACTCGAGGCCAGCACGGTATACAAGCAGGGCTACAAGGGTTCGAAGCGCTATATCCGCGCGGTCATCACCAAGACCTCCGGCACGTCGATCGCCGCCGGTGCGATCTTTGCGCTCGGCCATCCCCACGACGCGCCGGTCGCCTGATCGGTCAGAGCGGCCAGATAGTCGGCAGCGCCGACATTCTGGCCGCCCCCGTTCATCAACCTGTTGGAAGACAGCCATGCTCGCTCCCGTCCGCACGGTTGCGCCCGCGACCATGCCGGTGTCGCTGGCCGAGGCCAAGGCCCATCTGCGTGTTGATCATGATGACCAGGACGATCTGATCACCGCCCAGATCAAGGCGGCGACGGCATATCTCGACGGCTATGCCGGTATCCTCGGCCGGG
Source organism: Nitrobacter sp. TKz-YC01 (assembly GCF_047824785.1). Taxonomy (GTDB): domain Bacteria; phylum Pseudomonadota; class Alphaproteobacteria; order Rhizobiales; family Xanthobacteraceae; genus Nitrobacter. The sequence goes on from NZ_CP181167.1 coordinate 662,298, forward strand.
CGCTGGTGACGCAAACCTGGCGGCAAGATTTTGCCGGCTTTGCCGATCGCTTGCCGCTGCCAGTATCGCCGGTGATCGCGATCGTCAGCGTGAGCTACTTCGACGGCGGCAATGTGCAGCAGACATTGGACGCCGGCGTCTACGATCTGTTTGCCGACGCGCGCGGTGCCTATGTCACCCTGCGGCCAGGACAAGTTTGGCCGGTCACCTTCCATCGCGCTGATGCCGTCTCGATTACATTCACTGCCGGTTATGGCGCGGCGGCCGACGTGCCGGAGCCCATCCGGCAAGCTATCCTGCTGATCGTGCAGCGCCTGTTCGATGGGGCGGATACCAGCATCGACGTCGCCATCGACCGTGTCGTCCACGTCCTCATTGCTCCCTATCGGGCGCGTCCGCTCTGATGACCAACATTTCCGCCAACGATCTGCGCGACCGCGTCAGCTTCGAAAAGCGCGAGGAAGTCGACGACGGTTACGGCAATACCGTCGGCATGTGGGTTGCGCAGTTCGAGCGCGATGCCTGCATCCTTCCATCGAAAGGCGGCGAGACCGTCATTGCTGCCCGCCTGCAGGAAGTGCAGCCGGCGCTGATCCTGGTGCGCTTCGATGCCCAGACCACCACCATCACCGCCGAATGGCGGCTGATCGAGGTCCGCTCCGGCACCATCTACAACATCCGCACCTCAGCCGACATGGAACGTCGCGGCCGCTTCATTACCATGTTGTGTGAGGTTGGTGTCGCGACCTGAACGGCCGCGAGCAGCTCCGCAACCGAATATCAAAATCACCGGGAGAACCGCCTTGACGCCGCCGGAAGCGAACGAGCAGTTCCGCATATCAGAGACCGAGTTCGAGGTGCTGCTGGCACGCGCAGCCGAAACTGGCGCGCGACGCGCCCTGCAAGAGGTCGGGCTTAATGGCAAGGATGCCGCGGAGGACATTCGGGATCTTCGTTCGCTGCTGGCCGGATTTCGGCTCGCCAAGCGCACCGCCGTACAAACAACGGTGCGTATCATCACCACTGGTTTCCTGATCGCGCTGATGGCTGGCATCGCCATCAAGCTGAAGATCTTCGGCGGTAGCCCGTAGGCCGCACCATCACCCCATCCCAACTGTACCCGCCCCCGGAGGCGGGGTTTTCGTTTGCCGGAGGACAACATGATCACGACCTTCCACCGCCATTGGCGTGACGTGCCAGAGGTCACCTGACGCTGGCCCAACTTCTCGCCCGCCGAGATCGCCTGCCGGGTTACCGGGCCCGCACACCTACGCCAAGCGGCGGTTGTGTCTGCGCCGCTGCTACGGCGCGATCGTCAATCTGGCTTTCATGTTGGGATGAAAGCGGCAATAGTAATCGATCGTCCCCGCTTTCTTCAGCACGAGTCTGATGGTTCTTTGCGGCGGCAGCGTCACGTCCCAGTCGCCATTTCGTGCCGTCGCGGTATGCGCGAAGATATCCTCATTGACCCATTCGATGGTATCGCCGACCTTGACCGCGGTCGCGGCCGGCATGAAAACGAGGTCCTGTATCGAAATTCGCACCGTCGCCGCGCGCGCCGGAACGGATAGCCCCAAGGTCGCGATTCCCAGACCCAGGATGCTCACTGCCTTGATTGCAGAGGTTGCACCAATCGAGAGATATCCGTCCCGTTTCATGGCGCGCCCTACTTCAGTTCGGCCGCGACTTGTTCGGCGTGTTGCTTGTGGCCCTGGAAAATCTTCAGCCCGGTTTGCAAGAGGCTCTTCAGCTCGGCATTGCTGGCCGACGGAATGAGCAGGGTTTCAAGCGCGTCGTCGACCGCTTGGTGATAGGCGACCTCGTTGTCGACGTAAGCCTTGTCGAACGCCGAACCCTTCAGTTTCGATAGCTCCTGGAGTTTGGCGGCGGCGTTCTTGGACAGCGTGCGACTGGTGTCGTTGTCTTCGGGGGTGACCTTGAGCTTCTTGACCAGCGCGAGTGCTTTGTCGTTCACCGCCTCATGATCGCGCACCATATCGTTAGCGAAAGCCTTCACATCCTTGTTATCGGATTTCTCAAGCGCCTGCTTCGCCGCGGTGACATCAATAACGCCGGCGGTGTAGGCAATATGCGCGATCTGCGGATCGGTGAGTTTGGCGCTCTGCGCGAAGGCACCGCTGCTCAGCAGCATTGCGGCGCCAATCGCCGCGCTCAGTCGAAAAAGCATTTTTGATACTCCTGTGACGCCGGCGATTGGAATCGCCGGGCGTTTTGTTGCGACACACAGGATTGGATGCGGCCCGGCGGAGTAGGTTCCCGAATTATTTGGTCAGACCAAGCCGGCCGAGAACCGCGTCGGTCAGGCGCGCACAACGCTTGCCGGCAAAAGGAAAGGCCTCCATCATGACCGGGCCGATCTTCTTTTCCACATTCGCCCGTAACATCGCGCGGGCACGATGAAGCCGCGTCTTCACGGTTTCCGGCTTGAGATCGAGAATGTCGGCGGTTTCCTCCACATTCATTCCCTCGATCACGCGGGTGATGAAGACGATGCGGAACGCCTCGGGCAGTTCATCGACTGCCTGCTCGACGATGTGCTGTATTTCGCGCTGAGCCATGGTTTTTTCGGGGTCATCGGAAACGGCGGACAAGGGGAACTGGATGATCTGGGCCCTCGACCCTCCCGGCTCTTCTAGCGTGGTCCAGTCGACGCTCGGGCGCTGGCGGCGCAGCCGGCCGAGCGCCTCGTTCATGGCGATGCGCGCCAGCCAGGTCGCGAGGCGAGAGTCGCCACGAAAGCTCTCCAGATGCGTGAAGGCACGAACGTAGGTTTCCTGCACGACATCTTCGGCCTCGCTGTCGTTGCGTAAGATGCCGCGGGCGATCCGATAGAGCTTGCGATTGTTCGCCTGCATGATGGCGCGTATCGCGCTTTCGTCACGCGCACGGGCGCGACGAACCAGTTCCAAATCGTCATCGCCAGGGCCGATGACCAGCTGAGACTGAACAGGCTGCATGTCGCATTCACTCCGGATCTCAGGCTACTCTCTTCAGAAAAATTGGATAATGTCCCCAAAGGGCTCTATTCGCAATCGGGTTCAAATATTTGGCCGCGTTGTCATATGCCGATTGCCTACCATAAAAATCCTGGACGAGCGCTATCTTTACCTTGGCAAAAGGGCTTGCCGAACGGCTGATCGGATCGAACCGGGGTGAGTGTGGGACGCATATCATAGTCGGGGGAGAGGCGCATCTGCGTTGGCTGCTCAAATCTTGTGTCGAATATGATACTGGTCCGAATTCATCAATCGGTGAACAAGAATGCACTGGCTTCTCGCCGGTTCAGCGAAACTGCTGCGATCAATTACACGCCATCCCCGGCGGACTTCATCGCCGCTACGCCCGTGTAAGTTTTGGTACACACAGGCGCTACATCCAGCCGGCAGCGAAAACCGAGAGGCCTAAAATGGTTTCAGATTTCGAAGTCGATGCGGCGGGAGGCTCAAAGGTATACGTCGCCGCGGCGGTTGACTAAAAACCGCTAACCATTCCGCGAGGGGCCAAGTTGGGCCATGCCCTACTGATGTGGCCCATAGGCCGCTCCCGGAATGTGTTCGTATATGAGCCGCTATGCTAGAGCCCGAACATTGCAGCAGCGTTCACTGCGGCGAACTTTGCAGGTGGAGTCATCGTATCTCCTCTGCCTCACACCAACGAAACTGTTGGCTTATTTTAAAGTGTGGAGTCCGGTCCAATCCGTCAAGGCGTTCGTTGGCAGCAAGGAACGAAGGTTCCCAAAGTGAGCAATTTTAAACATGAGCTACTGAAATGGCGCCTTCCCCTGATCTTGAAAAAGCGGGCCTTTATATCGCGGCTGCCCCAATCGGCCTTCCATGGAGGAATTGAAACGTCTCGCGCTGCCCCAGTATCGTAATACTCGCCGTCCGACCCATGATCCGTCGGTCGCCCTCACGAATAGGCCGAATATCGCTTTTCCTGCCGAGTGACCCGACGGGTGAGGAGTGGTCGGCGGATTGAGGTGGTGCCGGTTTCTGAGACAGGGGCATAAGGTGGATCGCCCGATGAAAAGGACGATCCGGTATGAAGACACGCAGACGATTTACGGCTGAGTTCAAGGCCAAGGTTGCGCTTGAGGCGATCCGTGGCGAGCGGACGATTTCGGAACTGGCGACAAAGCACCAGCTTCATCCGAACCAGATTACGCAGTGGAAACGGCAGGCCATCGAGAACCTGGCCAAGACGTTCGACGACAAGGCTGCTGATGCGCAGGTCGGCCGGGAAGCCGAGGTGACCAAGCTGCACGCCAAGATTGGCCAGCTTGTCGTTGAGCGGGATTTTTTGGCCAAGGCCTTCGATCGCTGAGCCTGGATCGGAGGAGAATGATGATTGACCCCGATCACAACCGGCTCTCGATCCGCCGCCAGTGCGAACTGGTCTCGATCTCGCGGGCGTCGTTCTACCGACAGCCCGCCGGCGAGACGCCCGAGAACCTCGAACTGATGCGCACCATCGACGAGGCCTTCATGGAGACGCCCTGGTATGGCTCCCGGCAGATGGCCCGGCATCTGCGGCGTCAGGGCTGGTGCGTGGGTCGCAAGCGGGTCCGGCGGCTGATGCGCAAGATCGGTCTGTCGCCGATCTACCAGGCGCCGAGAACCAGCGAGCCGCATCCGCAGCATCGCATCTATCCCTACCTGCTGCGGCACCTGGCGATCGAGCGGCCGGATCACGTTTGGTGTGCCGATGTGACCTATATCCCGATGCGGCGCGGCTTCCTTTACCTCGTGGCCATCATGGACTGGTTCAGCCGCAAGGTCCTGGCCTGGCGGTTGTCGAACACGATGGATGCCGACTTCTGTGTTGCCGCTCTCGAAGAGGCGATCGCCTGCCATGGCAGGCCCGACATCTTCAACACCGACCAAGGCTCGCAGTTCACTAGCTTCGCCTTCACGACGACGCTGAAGGATGCCGGCATCCGCATCTCCATGGACGGGCGCGGCCGCTGGATGGACAACGTCTTCATCGAACGACTGTGGCGCAGCCTCAAATATGAGTGCGTCTTCCTCAGCACATTCGAAACGGGAAGCCAAGCCCGCTGCGGCATCGGCTCCTGGATAGACTATTACAACCGGCGACGCCCGCACTCGACCTTCGCCGGCAGGACGCCCGACGAAGTCCATGCTATGGCGGAAATGACGGAGCAATTGGCGGCGTAGAAACGAACCCGATCCACCTTAGCCAGGCCGCCAAACTGTCTCACCAAGCGGGTCCACCTCAGTTGAGCCCGCGGTGGACAGACCTGCGAGAGGTGTTGAACGCGATCCGCTATCTGGTTCGCTGTGGCTGGCGGATGCTGCCGATCCATTTCGGCCCTTGGCAGACCGTTTACGGCTGGTTCCGCGAGTTGGCGCGCCGTTTCCTGTTTCAGACCATCTATGACGTGGCGCTGGTTGACCGGGAGCGGGCGGGACGCGAGGCAAGCCCGTCCGCGGCGGTGATTGACAGCCAGTCGGTCAAGGCCCCGCAAGCCGAAACAAGAGGTTATGACGCGGGCAAGAAGATCGTCGGGCGCAAGCGCCACATCGCCGTCGATACCGACGGGCGGCTGCTGATGGTCAGTCTGACGACCGCCGACATCTCCGACAGCGCTGGCGCCCAGCCGGTGACGAAATTCGCTTCCAGCAGCGTCACGCTGTGTCGCAAGCGCATGGAATCCCTCTGTTTGTTCCCGCGGGCTGTCGTATATCTGTAATGAAACCCTCGTAAAGGTCCGGCCCAGTAAAGTTAGAACTGGAAGTGTGTCTGATGCTGAGGTGGGGCGAGAAGCAAAACATTCGTCGATCAAGAATGACGGCCAACGCAATGTCTTGGAAAGGGGTGGTGCGCCGAGAGCACGGGAAATTTATTTCGGTAAGCAAAGCGTTGCTTCTTGGAACGATCGCCTTTGTCGGCGCAGTCAGCACCGCACAGGCGAGCGGACAGACCGTGACACCGGAGCAGGTCGAGGATCTGCAAAAGCAAATTAGCGTGCTGGAAAAGAAGCTCGAAAGCGTTCGGCAGAACACCTTTCTGAATGCCAGCGCCGGTTACATGCCGACAAAGGGGACGTTCGCACCACCGGACGTTCTAGTGTCAATGAAAGGTGGTTCCCCCCGCTTCTGCACCGCGGATGGATTCAACTGCGTCGGCATCACCGGCCGCCTGCACTTCGATGTTGGGGGCTATAACTACACGCCGAACTCGGCTGCAACGGTGCCGCAGGATCTGCAGGACGGCGTCAACGCACGGCGCGCCCGCATCGGCATCGTCGGTAAATTCGCGCGCGACTGGACCTATGCGTTGATCGGCGAATTCGGTGGCTCCCAGGACGGCTCAGGGACGATCAACAACGCCTTTGTGTCGTACAGGGGCTTCAAGAACACGAGCATCGACCTCGGCTACATGAAAGTGATGTGGAGCCTCGAACAGGCCACCAGTTCGAACAACATCACATTCATGGAGCGCTCCTCTGCGCAAGTGATGGCTGCCGACCTCGGTGCCGGCGGCCAACGCGCCGCCGTCGGGGTCACGACCTACGACAAGTGGTGGTGGGCCGGCGCCTACCTGACGGGACCCGAGCGCGCCTATGATCACTCGCTGCGCGTACCCTATTCAGCGGTCGGCCGTCTGGTTATCACGCCGATCAACACCGATGTCGCTACCTTCCTGTTCGGCGGCGAGGTGCTCTATCTCGCCGAGACCGGCGGCGCCCCTGGCGTCAATGACATCCGGTTGCGCGAACGCATCGAACTTCGCATCGATCCGACCCGGGTGCTGGACACCCAAACAATCCAGAATGTCGATGACGTGCGGGTGCTGAGCGCCGAAGTCGGCGGTGCCATCGGCAGTTTCCACGGCCAAGGCGAATATTTCGACTACAGCGTTTCACGATTCGGGAATTCCGATCTCCATTTCAAGGGTGGCTACGTTCAGGCCGGCTACATCCTCACCGGCGAGAAGCGCAAATATCTCCAACATGACGCTGCCTTCGGGGGTGTGCACCCGAACAATCCCTTCTTCTGGGACGTGACAGGCGGCATCGGCGCTTGGGAGATCGCGGCGCGCTACAGCTACATGGATCTCAACGACAACCTGGTGTTCGGCGGAAAGCAGGATAACATCACGGTCGGCCTCAACTGGTACCTCAACGACAATATGCGCGTGATGTTCAACTGGATCCACGGCACGGTAGCGAAAACCAACCTTGCCAATCAGGATCTCGGTGCCAAGTGGGACGCCTACGCGATACGCACCCAGTGGGCATTTTGAACGTAATCAATCTATCAAGCGCACTAACGGCGCTCGGGTGTCGCGTCGATCAGCAGCGGAAGCGGGACATCTTATCATCGTCCCCTTCCGCACGCCTGTGAGCAGCCGCAGCTCCAGCGCTTTTATGCAGCGACTTTAGGTCGTGGGTCGCCCTGCGAAGGATTTTCTCCAACTCGTCGCTGGTCGCCGCGCGAACCGTGTCGCGAGCAGCCGTTTCTTGCCAGCTTCGGGATCCTTCGACCAGCTTATAAAAACCCGCTCGGAGCATGTGCGCTCAGAGCCGAGAGCCAAGCTCTAACAGCTCGGGTCGTTAGTAAACGAGCAGCGTTCATGGAAAGGGATCCGGGGGCGAGGGCCGCTATAAGCCGGCGCATATCCAATTCTACTGCGTGTTGGGGTATACCCGCCGCCTGAGTCGTAGGCTAGGTAGCTCCGACCTTCATACCCCTCACAACCTCGGCCGCAATTGTTTTTCCCCGAAAAAGCAAGTGCCGAAGTACTTAGCATCGTTGCTGCACAAATCGCCATGGCTAGGTATTTCATTACCGCACTCCAATCGCGATTGAGGGAATCCGAGGAGATTTCACGTCATATTACTGTAACATAGTTACTTTATGCTTCGCTCATGCGAGGGCTACGTCAATTCACAATTTCTTGAGACCGCGACCCAGAGGGCAATGGTGCCATTGTTGGCTTCAATCTCTTTGCGTTAGTGCGGTCCTTCAGGGATGCACTTCTGCTCCTACCTCTTGATACTCGCGCTACTTGCGGCGGCAGCGTCCGCGTTGGGAGCGTCGGAGCCGTCCAACTCGGAGACGGTCTGCGGCTAGGTCGGAGTTGGCGCCGCGCTTTCTATTCCAGACGATCCACGACGTGGCATGGATGCTGGGATCGCGGCGACGGCGGCAAGAAGATAATTGTTCGCAAGCGCCACATCGCAGCGGCGAATTTCCGATAGCGCCAGCTTCCAATGGTATTGGAGCCCATCCGCAAAGGCTGGCCCTAGAGCCCTTCCGCTTCTGATAGAATCAGAAGCGGGCTCTATGATTTTGATTTGACGCGTTTTCTTCACGCGAACCGGTGTCCACTTCGCTCGAAAACGCTCTAGTTAACTCGGTGGTAAAACCCATTAAGCTGATGAACAAGGCGCCAACCTGAAGTTCGCCATTGAAATCATCCGACGATCCGATACCCAAGCACAGCTGCCGCCGCAGCCCGCTCCGACCGCATCTACTTCCCGGTGGCGCGCTGGCTGCAGCGCTCCCTCGCCAATACGCCTGGTGCTTTACCGGGCCAACTTTCCGAGTGGCTATTAAACGGCGACGTGATGGTGGGCCTCGGCATTCGCCGCCTGTGGCGTAGAGCGCAACCTCGCAAGTCACGGCCATGCTGCTGCTCTCGCTGTACCTCAGACCCGTCCAGGGCCTCCCTTGGAAAACGTGGTTCTGCGCAAAAGTGGAGAAGGTTGGACCCCAGTTCCTCTCCCTCCGCCATTCCACTTTTTTCCATTAGCGTTCTCAATGGTTTAGGTCCGATTTTGGCAAACCCGTCACTCCGGTTTGCCACTTGATGTTCGCGTTTCGAGCTTCACGCGTCCGCTCTGCGCCAGCCTTTTGCGGTTCGCGGCCTTGGTGTAGCGCTGTACCTCTTTCAGAGTTTCCCAGCCGCCCCACGCCATGATCTCGTGATCGGTACATCCGGCGTCGGCGAGGCGCGTTGCTGCGGCCTTCCGCAAGCCGTGCGAGGCATAGCCCTTCGGTAGGTCCGCCTCATTGCACCGTTCGCGAAACCAGTTTCCAAAACCGGCGGCGCTGAACGCCTGGCCGTATTCCGTCGTGAGGTAGGTCAGATGATCCGCAGGCATCGCGTCGAGTGCTTCTTGCAGCTCGGGCAGGATCGGAATTTCGACGAGTGTTCCGGTTTTCTGTTGCCGGATCGAGAGAATACCGTCGCGAACATGCTGCCGACCCATACGCACAACGTCGCTGCGCCGCTGCGCTGTGTTTAGAAGCAATTCGAGCGCCAGCCGCGCCTTGGTGCCTATCGCATGGCGGTTTCGGAATTTTTCGATGTGCTCCGGTCCCCAAATCTGGAAGCCATCGGAGCGGATTTTAAGCGTCTTGATGCCGAGCGTCGGATCATCGTTGCGCATGCCCAACTCGATCGCGAGCTGCATCAGCATCGCGGAAAAATCTCGCACGCCCTTGATAACCTCGTCGCCAATGAACGAACTCGCGACCGCGACGATTGTCGTCGCTGCATCGCGTGGCGTCACACCCGCGCCGCCCCGGCCGCGTTTGCCTCGGCTGACCTCACCATGCTCCTGCATGACGCGATGCGGATACACCCGCAAGCCTTGATGACGATGATCGCCTGCGCATTCCTTCAATCCCGCCGCAATCCCGCCGCCTCATCGCAGCGGGGCGGAAAAAAGAAGCAACGGCCCACCGCCACAGCCGAGTTTGCTAGCCGTGCGCCGCGCCATCGTCGAACTCATTCTTCGACCAACAAATCAGCGATGCCCATACTGCAGAAGACAAGGCGCCAGAATGCAACAGCGTGAATAAATCTGCCAAAGTGGTGCCAGAGCGTTTTCAAGCGAAGCATGTCCTCGGGCTCGACCCGAGGATGGACACCGGTTCGCGTGAAGAAAACGCGTCAAAACAATATTATAGAGCCCCGCTTCTGATTCAATCAGAAGCGAGCATGCTCTAGTCGCCGGCTACTTCGATCTGCCCAACGCGGAGCACCTCGATCCGCGGCCCGCCGCGCCGATCGACCCAGCCGCGGACACGGACCCGCCGATGTTCGAAAGACGCCGGCGCGACGCCTGCCATCTCGAAAGAAGGCATGGTGTGTTTTGAAATAGTCGCAGCAAAGTCTCGTGTCCAGCGTGGGCCGAAGTTGAGATACAGGGTTCCTCCGGCCTGCCTGACAGAACGGACGTGACCTTCCACGATCGCAAACCGCCCGATCCGCGTCAAAATCTCGTGCGGGCGTTCGGCGCTTTTGATGACGGATGCTTCCGCCCAGATTCCAAGACGGGCCTGCCGCGCCGCCGTCTCAGCCGTGGCAAGCTCCGCCGCGCAAGCCTTGTCGGTAACGTCGGCGGAGGCCAGCGCTTCGCCACGCGCCAGAAGTTCGCTCTGCACCGAAGCCGCGGCGTGTTCGACAAACAGGAAGCCGGATTGCCGACCATAGCGATCGGGATCACCGTGCTCGCCGCGCAGGATCACATGCCGGCCGATCAGCCCTGCGAGGCTTGAATGGCCATTATCCGATTCCAGCGCCACCACTTCGACGCCGGCGAGGCGGACGTCGCGGCCATCTTCGAGGCGGAGCGTCCGCGCGTCGATGACGGCGCTCACGACGCCTTCACCCTGGACGTCCAGCTGGCATCCGTCGGCAAGTGCCGGTGGGATAGCGAACGATATGACGCAGGGCATCGCGAACAGGAGATTGCGAAAGCAAAGCGGTCCGGCCGTCATCTGGCAGCCACACCGTTCAGAGCCGTCTCCTCACCCTTCGGGGCCCTCGGAGCGTTGTCCGAGGGCCGGGTTGGGTTATCTCGGACCGGAAATCGCACCGCGTGCGACCAGCCTGTTCCAGATGAACAGCACCACGACCGCGCCGATGGTCGAGGTGATGAAGCCCGCGCCCTGATCCGGACTGTAATGGCCGATCTGTTGCCCGATGAAAGTGGCGAGAAACGCACCGGCGATGCCCAGCACCGTGGTGAGAATGAATCCGCTCGGGTTATTCGGGCCGGGTGACAGGAATTTTGCGATAACCCCGGCGACGAAGCCGACAAGAATGATCCAAAGAATGCCGCTCATGACGAAAGTCCTTCCTCAGAAATAGTCGTGGCGCTGATCCTTCCCGCGATGGGTCGGTCCATGCGGCCGCACCCGCGGGTGTGAGCCGCAATCCTAGAGCCTGTCCGCTTCTGATAGAATCGAAAGCGGGCTCTATGATTTTGTTTTGACGCGTTTTCTTCACGCGAACCGGTGCCCGCTTCGCTCGAAAACGCTCTAGAGCAATCGCGATAGCTCACTTTCGGTCGGAAGGCGTCCATCGGGAGTCAGGTGGTGGACGACCTCGGGCAGGTGCTGGCTTAATTCGTTGAGCAATTCGTCCCGGGACAGGCCGGTCTGCGTCGTCAGCGCGTTGATCTGGTCGGCGCCGAGCGCATCGGCGAGGTCGCGCGGCGCGATCTGCTTGTTGGGTCCAGAACCGACCCAGGAATTCGCCGTCTCGCTATGGCCCTTCTTCTGAAGCTGGTTCAGCAACTCGCCGAGACCACCGCTCAGAACGCTTCCGGCGGCTCCGCCCGCCAGCAGCCCGCCAAGTCCGCCCTTGAGCAGGTCCCCGAGGCCGCCAGAGCTGCCGGGCAGCCCGGCGTTGACGGTGCGTCCGGGCATGGGCGGCGGAGGTGCGGTGGTCGCCGGGCTGGTGTCAGGCTGGCTTCCGGTGAGGTGCTTCAGCGCCTTGTAGCCCAGCACGGCGAGGATCGCCAACGTCAGCGGCGACATGCCGCCGCTTTGGCTTTCCGCGCTTTGGCTTTCCGCGCTGGGCTGGCTTGGACCGCGGGGGCCGTTCTGCATTCCGTTGAGGATGTCGAGCAAACCCATGATCGTCTCCTGATGACGCACCAGCCCGCGGCGAAAGATAAGGTCGCCGTATGAACATCACAAGGCGCTTTTGGCCGGCGGACCCTATAGCCCTCCTGAATGGCCTTGCCGGGAGCGCATCTCGGCAGGAGGTTCGATCCTGGTGGAAGCGGATCGCGCGACGGCACCAGCCTCTTGAATCAGCGATGCGATTCGGATCAGATGCTCAAGGCTTGCCCGAGGCGCCGATGTGCCGGATAAGTGGCATGGCTTGGCGTTCAGTCCCGGTAGCTCAGCTGGATAGAGCACAGGTTTCCTAAACCTGGGGTCAGGGGTTCGACTCCCTTCCGGGACGCCATTCGCTCAAAATTTCAGGGAGGGTTTTGTCGTTCCTGCCTTTCCGGGCAGGGACAGCGTCAGATGGTGCGGCTGCGGGTGACCGCTTGATACAGCATTCGCGCTCCGGCATCGAGCAGGAAGCCGAGGATGCCGATCATCAGCACCGTGGCCATCAGCTCAGAATAAGCGAGGCGGTCGCGGGTGTCGAGAATGAAGTAGCCGAGCCCGGCCGAGACGCCGAGCATCTCGCATGGCACCAGCACGATCCAGACGATGCCGACGGCCAGCCGCAGGCCGGTCAGCACATGGCCGAGAACGCCGGGCAGGATCACGTACCACAGCGTTTCCCAGTGCGTCGCGGCGAGGCTGTCGGCGAGGCTGAGCCAGCTTGGCTGCAGCCGCCGCACGCCTTCGGCGGTGTTGAGAAGAATTGGCCACACCGCGGCGAACGCCAGCATGAAATAGATCGGCTGGTCGCCGACGCCGAACACCATCACCGCGATCGGCATCCACGACAGGGGCGAGATCATGCGCAGGAACTGAAACGCCGGCGAGGTCGCGGTGTTGAGGCGGCCATAGCTGCCGACCGCGAGCCCGACGGGCACGCCGATCAACAACGCGAAAGCGAGGCCGATCAACACCCGGCGCAGACTGACCAGAACATGCACCAGCAGATCCGGCTGTCCCAGGATGGTTACGAGCTCGGGGATGGCCGTGGTCGGTGAGAATTGCCGGATGAATCCCTGTGATGAGGCCAGGACATCGGTGCCGAGCCACCATAGCAACAGCAGCACGATCAGTCCGCCGATGCCGAGCAGGCTGTTTGTCAACGCCGGCAGCGTCAGCCACGGCTTGCGGCCGGCACGACCGGCGAGCGTCGCGGGCCTCGGAGGCGCGGCGCCGCTCAGGCTGTCGCCTGGCCAGCTTGTGCTCACGCCGCCACGACCTCGGTGCGGGTAAAGGATTCCGGCAGGCCGAACGCCGCCATGCCGCCCGCCGCGATCACCGCCTTCTTGACGAAACGATCGTCGACGAGCTCGCGGCCGGCCGCCGCCGGATCGAGCTTATCGAGGAACGCGCGGTCGCCCTCGACCAGCGTATCGCGCAGGCGCCGGATCAGTTCCTCGGTGTAGCTCGGATACGGATAGGGCTGGAAATCGATCCGGCGCTCGCGCCAGTCCGGATGGATGATTGCGCCGGCCTTGATGTAGGCGGCATCGTCGGTCTCCGGCGGCGCCAGCACCTTGCTGAGAACCTCGACGCTGTGCGGGGTGTACTGGCTGGGATTGTCCTTGGAGAGCAGCGCCGCCGTCTCGGCGCGATGTTCGCGTGTCCAGAGTTGCGCCTTGACCATCGCGTTCACCGCGCGCTGCACCCATTCCGGCCGCTGCTGGATATCGCGTTCATGCATGAACACAAGGCAGCACGCGTGATCCTTCCAGACATCTCCGGTGAAGCGCAGGATCTTTCCGACACCAAGAGCTTCGCTCGCCGCGTTGAACGGTTCGGCGACGATGTAGCCGCTGATCTGCTTGGCGGCGAGCGCGGGCACCACGTCGGCCGGCGCCATCACAACGAGATTGACCTCGTCGGCGGCCGGGGCGCCCGTGCGTTTCGATACCGGCTTCAATCCGTTCTCGCGCAGCAGGATTTGCAGCACCACATTATGGATCGAGTACCAGAACGGAATGGCGACAGTGGTGCCGCCAAGCTCCTTGACGCTGTTGATGTGCGGCAGAACGCTGAGGCCGGAGCCGCTGGTGTGATTCCAGGCGACCACCTTGGCCGGCGCCTTGCTGCCGAAGCGCGCCCATACCGTCATCGGCGACAGCAGATGAACGGCGTTCACCTGCCCGGAGATGAAGGCTTCCAGCACCTGCGCCCAGCTCCGCAGGCGCACCGGCTTTTCGGCCTTGATGCCGGCCTCCTCGAAAAACCCCTTGCCATGCGCGACCAGAAGCGGCGTCGCATCGGTGATCGGCAGATAGCCGATGCGCAGCGGAACATCTGTTTCCCTGGCGCGCGCCTCATAGGTTTTCAGAAGGGGCAGCGCGCCGCCGGCCGTCAGCAGCGCCGACAGGCGCAGCATCTGACGGCGGGAGACGTCATAACGGGAGAATTCGTCGATCGACATGGCCGGTCCTTTGATTCGTAAATCTGGTCGCGTCGCGCCGGAAGCGTGGCCGGTTCAGTTGATGCGCCGCACGGTAGCGCCGCGCAGCCGTGAAAGAATTTCGACGCGAAGGGCGCCAAGCTCCGCGATGTAGTCCTCGCGTGGCGTCGGTAGGTCGATGCGCCATTGGCCGATCACGCGCGCCGGCGTTCCGCCGAGCAGCAGGATGCGATCGGAGACGAGCAGGGCCTCATCGATATCGTGGGTGATCAGGATCGCCGCGGTGTGGAAATCGCGGACGACTTTCAAAAGCAGATGCTGCATCTCGGTGCGGGTTACTTCGTCGAGCGCGCCGAAAGGCTCGTCGAGCAGCAGGATTTCAGGCTTGCGCGCCAGGCATCGCGCGAGCGCGGCGCGTTGCGCCATGCCGCCGGACAGTTGTGCGGGGAAGTAACGCCGCGCGTGCGTCAGTCCGACTTCACGGATCGCAATATCAACACGGATCTTGCTCTCCTCCGGCGTCAGGCGCGGCTGATGCTTGAAGTTGAGTCCGAAAGCGACATTCTTCTCCAGCGACAGCCATGGCAGCAGGCTCGCGTCCTGAAAGGCGATGGAGACGCGCGGCGGCACGCCCCGCAGCGGCTTGCCGTTCATCGTCACCGTGCCATCGGTCGGCTCCTGCAGTCCGCCGAGCACGCGCAACAGGCTCGATTTGCCGACACCGCTCGGACCGAGCACGCTGACGGTCTCGCCGGCATCCAGCTCGAAGTCGAACGCCTCGACAACCGGTTTCAGCTGGCCGGGGTAATGAAGCACAACGCCCGCGGCTTCGAGAACGGTGGCCTGACGATCCGATGCCGGTGAGATGGTTTGTGCGAGTGCGGTCATGCTGTCGCGCCGACCGCCGCAGGCAGTTCCTGAACGCGAAGCGCGAGCTTCAGTTGGATGAGGCTGGGCGTGAGCACCGGAATGAAAGCCGCTTCGCGGAGCCGGCGCTGGAAGCCCGCTCCGGGCTGGGACAGATAGGCACGGCCGCCGGAGGCCGACAGTTCGAACTGCACGGCCTGCACAGCGATCTCGGCGAGGCGGATGCGCAGGCGGAACAGGCTTGCCGGGTGCTCGATGAAGCGGCCTCCACCCAGACCCTCAAGCAGCGCTGTTTCGGCGGTCGAGAGTTCGGCGGCGAGCGCCGCGACCGGCTCGCTCAGGATGTCGCGATCGTTGCGAAGCCTGGCGGTTGCTTCCGCAAGCGCGCGGCGCGCCAGGCCGATCGACAGCGCGGACTGCATCGCCAGAAAAGCGGGCCTTACCTTCGGAAGCCACTCGGCCGCATGATGATGGATAATGCGATCCTCGCCGATCTTTACGCCGTCGATCTTGAGCGCCGCGGTGTTTGATCCGCGCATGGCCATCAGATCGAGGTCGGGCGAGCGTTCGAGGCCGGAATCGTCGGAGGCCAGCGCTGCGATAAAGGCAGGCGCGCCATCCGCGCCCTTCACAGCCATCGCGACGTCGAAACCTGTCGCGGGAAGGTTGGTCACCCACGGCAGGTAACCGTCGAGCTGCAGCGCGGTGCCGCTGCGGCGGGA
Source organism: Nitrobacter sp. TKz-YC01 (assembly GCF_047824785.1). GTDB lineage: Bacteria > Pseudomonadota > Alphaproteobacteria > Rhizobiales > Xanthobacteraceae > Nitrobacter. The sequence continues at coordinate 678,239 of NZ_CP181167.1, forward strand.
CTGCACCGACAGTTCCTCGATGCCGGAGAGGAATTTCATCGCGTTGGACAGGCCGGTGGCGCCGCCGCGCCGGCCAGTGAGAAGATCCGGCAGCAGCTGCTCGCGCAAAGCGGCGTTGGGGCTTTGCAGCAGATACTCGATGAAAGTGCGATGGCTCCAGAACACGAAGCCCGCGGTCAGCGAGCGGGCCGAGGTCTCGGCGATGGCTTTGACCGCATCGTCGACATGCCCGCCGCTGCCGCCCCATTGCACCGGCACGCCGAGGCGAAACAGGCCGACGTCTGCGAGCTTCGGCAGAACCGATGCGGCCGTGTCGGTCGTGGTGTCGAGATGGGAGGCGCTGGCGTCTAGCCAGGCTTCCAGATCGGAGGCTGCCAGATCGGAGGTTACATGTGTCATGACGATGCTTTCATCCGTTACTCGGCGGCAACGGTGGTCGAATTATTCCACGCGTAAGGCTTAAGCTCCGGATTGATGTCCGTTTGCCCGAGATTGTTGGCGAAGTTGCACAGCGTTGCGAGACTGACGCCGAGCACTACTTCCAGCGCGTTGGCGTCGCTGAAGCCGGCGGCGCGGAACGCGTTCAATTCGGCGTCCTCGACGCGGCCGCGGCTGCGGATCACGGCGCGGGTGAAGTCGGCGACGGCATTGAGGCGCGCATCCGGCCCGTGCACGCCATCGCGCAGCGCGTTGACGGCGGCGTCCTTCAGGTCGGCCTTTTTATAGACGATCGCGGTGTGACCGGCGACGCAGAAGCCGCAGCCGTGTGTCGTGGCCGCCGTGATCTGCACCGCTTCGCGTTCCGCCAGCGTCAGGCCGGCGCGCGCGTTGATGCCGCTCACGGTCTGATAGGTTTCCAGCGCGGTCGGCGCGTTGGCCAGAAGTCCGATCAGGTTGGGCAGGAAGCCGTTCGCCTTCTCGGCATTCTGGACTCGTTCCCTGGCGGCTTCGGGAGCTGTGACGGCGGTATGAACGGGCAGACGTGTCATGTGCGTTCCACTGATGGCATCGACCCAAATAGGCCGGCGACCCAAGTGGGCCGGCGCGACGAGCGGCGATCACCTAAGGTCAGGTTATGAAAATTTGATGGGATGATGGTGGAGCAGGCGTCCAGTCCGGACAAGCCGTTTGGAAAAATAACGAGAAACGGCCTGCTTTGCCGATAACCGGGGGAATGCGGCTGTTTTCATCAACGAGCAGAATGGGAGAATATTTCAAGATCAGAGATGACGCTCTCCTCGCGCGTCTTCCGTCCGGAATGCGCCTCTTCTTCGTCCGCCCAACGGATCGACGGCGTTCCCATCGCCGCCGTGAACTCGCATCCACGCCGGTCCCCGTGCCGGCATCGACGGGTGGTCCCAGACTCGAACGATGTAAGCGTCCGCTTATATGTCCCCCATGCGCCCGCACGACATTCTGATGCTTGATGCCGCCGGATTGTACTGCAAGCGCGGCGGCTTCCATATTGATCCGGTGCGGCCCGTGGACCGCGCGATCGTCACCCACGGCCATTCGGATCATGCCCGGCCCGGCCATGGGGCGGTGCTGGCGACACCGGAAACGCTCGACATCATGCGGCTGCGCTACGGAGATGATTTCGCGGGCTCTGCGCAGGCGATGTCCTATGGACAAGAGATCAGGCTGGGCGATGTCGCGATCATGTTCCATCCCGCGGGTCATGTGCTGGGCTCCGCGCAGATCGCGGTCACCCATGGCGGAGTCCGCATCGTCGTCTCGGGTGATTACAAGAATGTCGGCGACCCGACCTGCACGCCGTTCGAGATCGTGCCGTTCACCTGCGCGCCTACGATCTGCTCGCCGGCGGCGACAATGATCTGCGCGAGTTGCCATTTGAAGACAGGCGGCGGCGGCTCGTTGATTTCATCGCGGCGCTTGACGATCCCCGTATCGACCTTTCGCCGCAGGTCTCCTTCGCCAAATGGAGCGATCTTGCGGCAATTCGCGCCGATCCGGCCGCGGCGGGCGCTGACGCCGACGCTGTCGAAGGCGCCATGCTGAAGCGCCGTGACGCGCCTTACATGCCGGGACGGCCCAAGGGTCCGTGGTGGAAATGGAAGCGTGATCCGCATGTCATCGACGCGGTGCTGATGTATGCGCAGCGCGGCCACGGCAGGCGCTCGTCCTATTATTCCGATTACACCTTTGGGGTCTGGACCACGGGGGAGGAGGGCGAGCGGCTGGTGCCCGTCGGCAAGGCCTATTTCGGCTTCACCGACGAGGAACTGCTGCGGATCGACCGGTTCGTCCGCCGCAACACCACCGAGAGCTTCGGCCCGGTGCGCCATGTCCTGCATGAGCCCGATCAGGGATTGGTGCTGGAAATCGCCTTTGAGGGATTGCAGCGTTCTGCCCGGCACAAATCAGGGGTGGCGATGCGTTTTCCGAGGATCAACCGATTGCGCTGGGACAAGCCGCCGCGCGAGGCGGATCGGCTGGAGACACTGGAGCGGATGCTGGCCTCCGAAGCCACCAGATCAAACGGCCATTGACGGCGGAACGGTGGTTCCCCATCTGCCCCACACTGATTATGTTGCGCGGGTCCTTGTGCCCGCAGGAGAGCTTTGATGCCGAACGACGACACCCGGAATTTGCGGGCCAGCCACGACAGCCTGTCGCGTTTCCTGGGCGGCTCGCCGCTGGCGGTCGCGTTTCGCCTGATCTTGCTGTCGACGCTGGTTGGCGTGATGCTCGCGGCGATCGGCTTCGACCCCTGGAATATCGTGCAAAGCATCCGTCTGCTGGTCGAACGCGTCTGGGATCTCGGCTTCGATGCGATCAACGGATTGTGGCGCTATTTCCTGCTCGGCGCCGTCATCGTGATCCCGATCTGGCTGCTGTCACGCCTGTTCGGCGCGCCGCGCGGACGTTAGAGCGTTTTCAAGCGAAGTGGACACCGGTTCGCGTGAAGAAAACGCGACAAAACAAAATCATAGAGCCTGCTTCTGATTCTATCAGAAGCGGAAAGGCTCTAGAGCATGATCCCGACCCGAAGGGCCGCGCCAGCGCAAAGTGGGAACCGGTTTTCGGATAAGATCATGCTCCATAAAAGAGTATGATTCCTACACCGGCCAGTCTTGCGCCGTGATGGTCGCGGCGTCAGCGCCGATGATTTCCGATAGCGAATCGCGTCCGGTTCGCAGCAGCGTCGACATCAGATCACGCTTGATGGCGTCGACGAGGCCAAGGCCCTTGTAGACCAGCGACGAGTAAAGCTGGATCAGGGTGGCGCCGGCGCGAATCTTGGTCAGCGCCGCGCCTCCGGAATCGATGCCGCCGACGCCGATCAACGGAAACGCGCCCTCGGCGCGCACATAGGTCTCCGCCACCATCCGGGTCGAGAGCTGGAATAGCGGTCGTCCCGACAGCCCGCCCTGTTCTTTCGCGCGCGATTGATCGCGTAGCGTCGAGGGCCGCGCAAGGGTGGTGTTGCCGACGATCATGCCGTCGATGCGGCGCGATCGCGCGGTGTGAACGACGTCATCGAGTTCCGCCAGCGTCAGGTCGGGCGCGATCTTGAGCAGCACTGGTGTGTCGCCGGCATTCTGCCGGACGCGCTCGCGGGCGTCGATCACCTTCGCCAGCAACTCGTCGAGCGCCGCCGCCTGTTGCAGGTTGCGCAGGCCGGGGGTGTTGGGCGACGACACGTTCACGGTGAAGTAGCTCGCCACCGGGGCAAAGATTTCGATCAGCCTGACATAGTCGGCGATGCGATTGGCAGAATCCTTGTTGGCGCCGATGTTGACTCCGACGATGCCGCCCGAATGCGCGCGGGCCGCGAGCCTGCGAAGCACGGTGTGGGCGCCGTCGTTATTGAATCCCATGCGGTTGATGATGCCTCCGTCGCGTTCAAGCCGGAACACGCGGGGACGGGGATTGCCGGGCTGCGCTCTTGGCGTGACCGAACCGATCTCGACGAAGCCGAAGCCGAGTTTCAGCAACGCGTCCGGCACCTCGGCGCTCTTGTCAAAGCCGGCGGCGAGGCCGATCGGGTTGGGAAAGTTCAGGCCGAAAGCGCGAACCGCCAGTTTCGGATCGTCGGCGCGCTGGCGTATCGGCGGCAGAAGCCGCAGTCCCTGGATCGCCATGCGATGCGCGTCCTCGGGATCGAGCCAGCGTAACAGTGGTAGCGAGAGGTTGTCGAAGGCGCGTATCACGGCGCGAGTTCCGGTATATCGTGATATCCGTCCGCTCGCGCGGGCATGTCCAATACCGCGGTGACATGGCGCAGATCGAGCTCGCCGTAGAGGTGCGGAAACGGCTCGCCTCCGCGCGAGATTTCCCAGCGCAGCGCCTCACCCAGTCCATCGGCGTCGATCGCGATCAGGAGCAGCCCGGTCTGGCCGACGAAATGCTTGCGGGCCGTGCCTTCGACCTGGGTGGCTGTGGAAAAATGAATGAAGCCGTCGCGTATATCGTCGGCGCTGCCGCGAAAAACGCTGTCCCGCTCGGCCTGCCGCCAGGCTGAATCCGGGCAGATTTTGTAGATCGTGCGCACGCGTGTCCTGAGCCCGTCATCGCGCCGCCCGTACTGGAAAGCGCATGATCCCCTTGCTGCTCGCTAAAATTGCGGCAGCTGATGGGTGACCGTATCGGCGGCTCGCCCGTACTTCAAGAGCCGCATTTTATCCGCGGCGCAATTGCAGGCTTGCTCCCGTTGAGGTAATAATTCCTAACTCTTGAGCGAACCCACTGCCGCGGAATCAGGACGCGCCTCATGGTCATGCTGACACACGCCCAGATATGGACGGCGCTGGACCGTCTTGCGGAGCGCGCCGGCCTGTCGCCATCGGGCCTCGCGAGAAGGGCAGGGCTCGACCCGACCACCTTCAACAAATCGAAACGCATCACCGGCGACGGGCGCGAGCGGTGGCCCTCGACCGAGTCGGTGGCCAAGGCGCTGGCCGCGACCGGCACCGCGATCGACACTTTCGTGCAATTCATCGAAGACACGGAGCGAGCCGCCAAGGCGGTGCCGCTGCTGGGCTTCGCCGAAGCCGGCGCCGGCGGTTATTTCGACGATGGCGGCTTTCCCGTGGGCAAGGGTTGGGACGAGGTGGGGCTGCCTTGCGTCAATGACGAGCACGCTTACGCGCTGGAGATATCCGGAGACTCGATGAAGCCCGCCTATCGCGACGGCGATGTCATCGTGGTCTCGCCGGGGACGCCGATCCGGCGTGGCGATCGGGTGGTGGTGAAGACCAGGGATGGCGAGGTGATGGTGAAGGAACTCAAGCGCCGCACCGCCAGGACCATTGAACTGCAATCGCTCAATCCGAGCCACGCCAACCGCACGCTGCCCGCTTCGGAGGTGGAGTGGATCGCGCGGATCGTGTGGGCGAGCCAATGATCCTGCTTCCTCTCCCGCCGTCCGGAGAGGAAAGCGCTATAAGAATGCAAACCGGTTCGCGTGAAGGAAACGCGTCAAATATAAACTCAGAGTCTTTCACTGCTTCCATGAAGCGATGAAAGACTCAGAATGATATCGTGCGGCCAGGAGATGCCGTATGAACGACGCCCGGTCTACGCCACCGCGCCGTCTTTCTTGTTCTGGCGATTCCTGACGAGATCATCGACCACGGCGGGATCGGCCAGCGTCGTGGTGTCGCCGAGGCTGGACGGTTCGTCCTCGGCGATCTTGCGCAGGATGCGGCGCATGATCTTGCCCGAGCGGGTTTTCGGCAGGCCCGGCGCGAACTGGATCAGGTCGGGCGAGGCGATCGGGCCGATGTCCTTGCGCACCCAGGCGACCAGCTCCTTGCGCAGCGTCTCGCTCGGCTCCACGCCCTTCATCAGGGTCACGTAGGCGTAGATGCCCTGGCCCTTGATGTTGTGGGGGTAACCGACCACGGCGGCCTCCGACACGCTCTCATGCGCCACAAGCGAGCTTTCGACTTCCGCCGTGCCCATGCGGTGGCCGGAGACGTTGATGACGTCATCGACGCGGCCGGTGATCCAGTAATAGCCGTCGGCGTCGCGGCGGCATCCGTCGCCGGAAAAATATCTGCCCTTGTAGGAGGAGAAGTAGGTCTGCTCGAAACGGGCATGATCGCCGTAGACCGTGCGCACCTGGGCCGGCCATGATCTTGCGATGCACAGGTTGCCGCTGCATTCGCCTTCCAGGATATTGCCGTCGGCATCGACGATCTCCGGCGCGATTCCGAAGAAGGGTTTTGTCGCGGAGCCGGGCTTCTGCGCGATCGCGCCCGGCAGTGCCGAGATCATGATGCCGCCGGTCTCGGTTTGCCACCAGGTATCGACCACCGGACAACGGCCGTCGCCGACCACGCGGTGGTACCATTCCCACGCCTCGGGGTTGATCGGCTCTCCCACCGAGCCGAGCAGGCGCAGGCTCGCGCGCGAGGTTTTCTTCACCGGCTCGTCGCCCGCCTGCATCAAAGCGCGGATCGCGGTCGGGGCGGTATAGAAGATGTTGACCTTGTGCTTGTCGATCACGTTCCAGAAACGGGACGTGTCGGGATAGTTCGGCACGCCCTCGAACATCATCGTGGTCGCGCCATTCGCCAGCGGTCCGTACAGGATGTAGCTGTGGCCGGTGACCCAGCCGACGTCGGCGGTGCACCAGTAGATGTCTCCGTCGTGATAGTCGAAGACGTACTGATGCGTCATCGCCACGAAGACCAGATAGCCGGCGGTGGTGTGCAGCACGCCCTTGGGCTGTCCGGTCGATCCCGATGTGTAGAGAATGAACAGCGGGTCTTCCGCGTTCATCGGCTCGCACGGGCATTCGCTTTCGACCACGGCGGCGGCCTCGTGATACCAGACGTCGCGCGTCGGATTCATGTCGACATTGCCGCCCGTGCGCCTGACGACGATCACCCAGTCGACCTCGCCGTTGACCTTCTCGATCGCGGCGTCGACATTAGCCTTCATCGCGATGGTGCGGCCGCCGCGCAGGCCCTCGTCGGAGGTGATGATGACGCGCGATTTGCAATCGCGCAGGCGGCCCGCGATGGAATCCGGCGAGAAGCCGCCGAACACCACCGAGTGGATCGCGCCGATTCGCGCGCAGGCCAGGATCGCGTAGGCCGCTTCCGGAATCATCGGCAGGTAGATGGTGACGCGGTCGCCCTTCCTGACGTTGCGCAGCCGCAGGATGTTGGCCATCTTGCAGACTTCGTCGTGCAGTTCGCGATAGGTGATGTTCCGGGATTGCGAGGGGTCGTCGCCCTCCCAGATGATCGCGGTCTGGTCGCCGCGCTTTTCCAGATGGCGGTCGATGCAGTTGTAGGCGGCGTTGAGCACGCCGTCCTCGAACCATTTGATCGAGACCTTGCCGAGTTCGAACGAGGCGTTCTCGACCTTGGTGAACGGCGTGATCCAGTCCAGGCGCTGCGCCGCCTCGGACCAGAATCCGTTCGGATCCTTGATCGAGCGCTCGTACATCTCGCGATATTTGGCGTCGTCGACCCAGGCCCGCTTGGCCCAATCCGCGCTTACGTCATAAATCTTGTCGGACATTGTTTTGCTCCACCGCAGGACCCGGGTCCGGAACCAAAGGCAGGTCCGTCTTCACCGTTGCGGTGATTATGCGTCGCGGTGTGCGATGGCGACAAGCCGTCAGGTTGAATTCTCATTCAACTGTGTTGAGCAACTGTGTTGAGGTCTGGAATCCGGCCCGGGGAGCCTCGCGTCTCCCTACAGCCCGCCCATCTTGCAGACCAGCTTCCATTCCGCCGGGGTCACCGGCTGCACCGACAGCCGCGAATATTTCACCAGCGCCATGTCGGCCAGTCGCTTGTCGGCCTTGACGGCGGCGATGGTCACCGGCGTCTTCAGCGGCTCGTTGGCCTTGATGTCCACGCAGACGAATCTGGCGGTCTTGTCGGTGGGATCGGGGTAGGCCTCGCGGATGATTTCAGCGATGCCGACGATCTCCTTGCCCTCGTTGGAATGATAGAAGAACGCCAGATCGCCTTTCTTCATGGCGACGAGATTCTGCCGCGCGGTGAAGTTGCGCACGCCGGTCCAGGGCTCGCCCTTGGCGCCCTGCGCTACCTGCTGCTCCCACGACCACGCCGAAGGCTCCGATTTCACCAGCCAGTAGGCCATTGCTATCCCTCTCCCCGGAACGGCCGCGTCAGCAGATTGTCGATGGCGCCGTCGATCGTCAAACGGCCGGCGAGAATGGCCGCGACCGCCTGCGCGACCGGCATTTCCACGCCGTGGGCGGCTGCCAGTTCGAGCAGCGCTGGCGCTGTGTGCGCCCCTTCGCTGAGTTTGTCGGGAGGCGCCGGCTCGCCGCGCCCCAGCGCGATGCCGAGCGAGAAGTTGCGCGACTGCGGGCTCGAACAGGTGAGGATGAGATCGCCGAGGCCGGACAGCCCGGCCAGCGTTTCGCCGCGCCCGCCGCAGGCGCGTCCGAGGCGGACCAGTTCGCTGAATCCGCGCGTGGTCAGCGCCGCCAGCGCCGACGCGCCGAGCTGCTTGCCGACGACGATTCCGGCCGCGATCGCGAGGACGTTTTTGGCGGCGCCGCCGATCTCGACGCCGCGGACGTCAGTCGTATGATAGGGGCGGAAGGCGGCCGAGCCCAGCGCGTGAACCAGCGCGACCGCAAGCGCTTCGTCTTTCGCCGCCAGCGTCACGGCTGTCGGCAGCCCCCTCGCCACGTCGTCCGCAAAACTCGGTCCGGACAGGATCGCAGGAACGGCATGTGGCGCTGTCTCCTCGATCACCTCGGTCATGAAGCGGCGGGTGCCATGCTCGATGCCTTTGGCGCTGGCGATCACGGGAGTCCCGCGCGACAGATGCGGAGCCAGTGCGGCGACCGCCGCGCGTGAATGTTGCGCGGGCACCGCGATCACGACGATATCGGCGCTGCCGGCGGCGGCGAGGTCGTGCGTCACGACGATGCCGCGATCGAGCGGAATGCCGGGCAGGCGCGGATTGTCCCGCGTGGCCGAGATCGTCGCGGCGGCGGTGGCATCGCGCGCATACAACGTGACCTTTCGGCCCGCGCGCGCGGCGACGCCGGCCAGGGCGGTGCCCCAGGCTCCCGCGCCGATCACGCAAACGCGGTTGAGCGGTCTCATCGCGGCACCGCCTTCAAAATCCGGCGCGGGTATTGGCGAAGCCTGCCGGCGCCTGCGCGTTGGCATCCAGCAGCCAGCGGGCGCGCGGAGGCGTTTCAAGCGAATCGGTCAATCCCCCCGCCAGCCGTTCGGCGCCGGCCCATGCGATCATCGCGCCATTGTCGGTGCAAAGGGCGGGCGGTGGAATGATGAGCGTGGTCCGCGCCCTCGCGGCAACGCCCTCGAGCGAAGCGCGGATCGCCTGATTGGCGGCGACGCCGCCGGCGGCGACCAGCGCGCGCGGCATCCCGAACCGCTCCTGAAACAGCCTGAGGCCGACGCCGAGCCGGTCCGCGGTGGCTTCCAGCACCGCCGCCTGAAATCCGGCGCAGAGATCGCTGATGTCCTGAGGCTGCAGCGGATTGATGCGGGCGGCCTCGTTGCGCACGGCGGTCTTCAGCCCGGAAAGCGAGAAGTTGGCGTCGGGACGCCCAAGCATCGGCCGCGGAAAATTGAATCGCGCCGCATCGCCGCTGGCCGCGGCGCGCTCGACCTGGGGACCGCCGGGATAGGGCAGGCCGAGCATCTTCGCGACCTTGTCGAAAGCCTCGCCCATGGCGTCATCGAGCGTGGTGCCGAGCCGGACATAGTCGCCGACGCCGAGCACCGCGACGATCTGGGTATGCCCGCCGGACGCGAGGAACAGGCAATAGGGGAAGTCCAGCGCGCAGGTCAGCCGCGGCGTGAGCGCGTGGGCTTCCAGATGGTTGACCGCGATCAGCGGCGTGCCATGAACAAGCGCGATCGCCTTGGCCGTGGTCAGCCCCACGATGACGCCGCCGATCAGGCCGGGACCGGCGGCGGCGGCGACCCCCGACAGCCGCGCGAATTCCACGCCCGATTCCTTCATCGCACGGGCAATGAGGCCGTCGAGCAGTTCGACATGGGCGCGGGCCGCGATTTCCGGAACCACGCCGCCATAGGGGGCATGTTCTTCGGTCTGCGAACGCACGATGTTGGAGAGAATCCGGGCGCTGCCGTCGGGGAGACGTTCGACCACGGCGGCTGCGGTCTCGTCGCAGGTGGTCTCGACCCCTAGCACCAGCATCGATCTATCGCCCCTAGATATGGGCCTTGCGTTATTGGGCAAACCAGCGTTTCCCTGTTCCTTCTTCGCGTAGCATTATGAGGTCCTCGCGTGCAATCCTCGGACGAGACAGACATTCTGGCAACGATCGGTACCCGGGGCAGCCCGCTGGCGCTGGCACAGGCCCATGAGGTGCGGGATCGGCTGGCGCGCGCGCATCAGGTGGCGCCCGAGCGGATCGCCATCAAGACCATCCGCACCTCGGGTGACGCCATTCAGGACCGGCCGCTGTTCGATGTCGGCGGCAAGGGACTTTTCACCAAGGAGATCGAGGAAGCGCTGCTCGCCGGCACCATCGACTTCGCGGTGCATTCGTCCAAGGACGTGCCGACATTCCTGCCCGACGCGACCTGGCTGCCCGCCTTTCTGCCGCGCGAGGACGTGCGCGACGTCTTCATCAGCCCGCGCGCGGCCTCCTTGAACGATCTGCCGGCGGGCGCGACGGTCGGGACCGCCTCGCTGCGGCGGCAGGCGATGGTGCTGAAGCTGCGTCCCGACCTGAAGGTCAATTCGCTGCGCGGCAATGTCGAGACGCGCCTGCGCAAGATTACGGCTGGCGAAGCCGACGCCACGCTGCTGGCGCTCGCCGGCTTGAACCGGCTGGGATTGCAGGACAAGGCGACGCGCATTCTGGAGACCGACGAATTCCTGCCGGCGGTCGGGCAGGGCGCCATCGCCATCGAATCCCGGCGTGATGACGACCGCATCAACGCGTTCGTGAAAGCGATCGGCGATCCTGAAACGGAAGTGGCGCTGAGCGCGGAGCGGAGCTTTCTGGCGCTGCTCGACGGCTCCTGCCGCACCCCGATTGGCGGCCATTGCCGCGTGAACGGCGACCGCATCGATTTCCGCGGCCTCATCATCTCTCCCGACGGCACGGAATTCTACGAGACCACGCGCGAGGGCGCGCGCGCGGATGCCGCCGCGCTCGGTGCGGACGCGGCGCATGAACTGCGAGAGCGAGCCGGTGAAAAATTCTTCACCCTGTTTGCCGGAGCGTGAAGGCGTGGCGGTTCTCGTCACACGGCCTGAACCGGACAACGAAACCACGGGCTCTGCGCTGCGTGCGATGGGGCGCGAGGCGCTGTTGTCGCCGGTATTGCGCTTCGAGGCGGTTGCTTTCGAAATCGACCGGGACGCGAATTATGCCGCGGTCATTGTCACTAGCGCCAACGCGCTGCGCGCGCTCGCCGTCCATCCGGGGATTGAATCGCTGCTGAAGCTGGCCGTGTTCGCAGTCGGCCGTCACACCGCCGAGGCCGCGCGCCGGGTCGGTTTCCAGGATGTGGTGGCGGCGGCCGGAGACGCCGCGGCATTGTGCGAACTCATCGTCAAGCGTGTCCGCGCGAAATCTCTGCCAAAGGGCGCCAGGATTCTCTATCTTGCCGCCGCTGACCGCTCATGCGATCTGGCGGGGAAGCTCGAAGGGCATGGTTTGGCTGTCGTGACGACGACATGTTACCGCATGGCGCCGGTGGCGAGCCTGTCCCGCGAGGTCTGTGACGCGTTCGCCGCGCACCGGATATCAGCGGTGTTGCATTATTCGCGCCGCAGCGCCCGTGCGTTCCTGGATGCCGTCCGGATCGGCGGCGTCGAGATATCGGCTCTGGCGGTCCCGCAATGTTGCATCTCGGGCGCGGTCGCCTCTGTTCTGCGGGATGCCGGCGCCCCCCATGTGGTGGAGGCGAGCGCTCCGGCGGAGGAAGCCGTCCTGGAGGCGTTGGATTGTGCGTTGCGGCCGCCGTCGCAGTAAGACGTGCGTTACGGCCGTAATCGCGATAAACAGGGAGAAGGGGTCTCGAATCGATACTCGATGTGTCGCCGCAATGGGGAACCGTGACGATGGCAGATGACAAGCATGACGACGCCTCCCGGGAGACAAACTCGCGCCCGCTTTCCACAGGCGACGAAGCGACTGGAAGTTCCGAGGCGGCGGAGCGCCACGTTCAGGCGGACGCGGGTGAAACGGCCGGCGATCACCAAAGCGATGATTGGCCGTTTACGACGCCTCCCGCTTCGGCCGAGGATGACAGACCGGACGACATCTCCCAGGACAGGAGCTGGCTGGATCAGTCCTCGGCCGCGGACGGCGAGACCGGCCAGAATTCAGAGGCCGCGGGCGATGCCGGGTCCGGCGGCGCGGCGGGTGATCAGCCGCCCGGCGAGCAGCCGGTTGCTCCGCGTTCTCCGTCCCGCGCGGCGTCGGCCCTGATCGCCGCCGTGACCGGTGCCGCAACCGCGGGGATTGTGGTTGGCGGCGCATGGCTGGCGGGCTGGCCGCCGTCACCCTTGGCTCCACCCTTGGCTCCTCCCCTGGCATCCTCAGCGTCGGTCTCGTCAACTTCGGCGCCGCAAGTGAGTCAGGCGGAATTCGGTGCTCTCGCGAGCCGGGTGGACCGGATCGAATCGACGGCAAGCAACGCGGCCGCTTCGTCGCTCGATCAGGCTACCGCCGAGCGCATCGAGACGCTGGACAAGTCGGCCGCATCCTTGCGTGAGGAACTGACGACGTTGCGCGAGGAGTTGGCGTCGGTACGCGGCCAGTCCGACAGGTTGGCCGCTGCGCTGAAGGACGGAACCGCCGCGCCTAAGAACGACGGCGAGACGCCGTCCGATGTTGCTCCATCCGACCTTGCGCCTTCCGATCTTGCGGCTATCAGCGCGCGCCTCGCGCAGACCGAACAACAGATCGAGCAGATGACGCAGAGTCTCACGGCTGAGATCGCCAAGCGTGACACGGAGTCAGCCAGGAATAGCGAGGAGACAGCCAAGTCCAGGCAGGCGGCTGTGACCGACGACGGGTCGCTTCGGCGGGCCGTTGCGGCGACGCTGCTGAATGTCGCCGTGCGTCAGGGACAGCCTTATGGCGATCTGCTCGCGGCATTCAGGACGCTGGTCTCCGAGCCGGATGCCCTGAAACCGCTGGAGACGTTCGCGGAGTCCGGAGTGCCGAGCGCGAACGCGTTGGGTCGCGAACTTCTTGCGATCGTTCCGAAGCTCGAGCCGTCGCCGGTCACGGTGTCCTCCGCCCACGACATCGTCAACCGGCTGCAGGAAAGCGCCGTGCGTCTGGTGCGAATCGAGCGCCTGGACACTGCGCCGGCCGGAGAATCCGCCGGCGCCGTCGTCGCGCGCATCAAGGTGGCCGCCCGGCACAACGACGTCGCCACCGCGAGAAAAGAACTGAATACCCTTCCGCCCACTGATCGTACCGCCGCGGAGGCCTGGATCGCCAAGGTCGACGCCCGCGATGCTGCTCTTGAAACTGCGCGTCAATTCGCTTCCGAAGCGATGGCCGCGCTGGCCAAACCGGCGCCATAGGTTCCAGATGTTGCGGATCATCCTGTTTCTCGTTCTTATCGCTCTCTCTGCATTGGGCGCCACCTGGATCGCCGATCAGACCGGCACGATCGTTCTGTCATGGGACGTCTGGCGGATCGAGACGACGCTCCCGGTGTTCGCGCTCGGGCTCGGCCTGCTGATCGTTGCCTCGCTCGTGGTCTGGAGCGTGGTGCACGGATTGTGGCAGGCGCCGACACGTATGCGCCGCGCCCGCCGGGAGCGCCGGATCGCGCGCGGCAGGGACGCCATCACGCGGGGGCTGCTCGCGATCGGTTACGGCGATGCCGCAGCCGCCCGCAATCATGCCAGGGCCGCCCGGCGTCTGGCGTCGAACGATCCGCTGGCGCTGCTCCTGCACGCCCAGGCCGCGCAGCTTGACGGGGACGCGAACCGCGCGCAACGCGCTTTCCGGACCATGGCCGAACGCGCGGATACGCGGCTATTGGGCTTGCGAGGGCTTTTCATCGAAGCCCAGCGTGCCGGCGATCCGGCGGCGGCGGTAGCCATCGCGGAGGAAGCGCTGAAGACCTCGCCATCCTCGATATGGGCTTCGCAAGCCGCGCTCGGCTTCCGTTGCGCGCGAGGCGACTGGACTGGCGCGCTCGCCATCCTCGACAAGAACGTGGCATCAGGTCGTATCGACAAGACGCTTTATCGCCGTCAGCGTGGCGTACTTCTGGCGGCGAGGGCGTTGGAGCTTGAAAAGTCCGATCGCGACCTGTCGCGCCAGACCGTGATGGAAGCGGTGAAGTTTGCGCCGACGCTGATTCCGGCCGTGGTGCTCGCAAGCAAGTATCTGAGCGAGGCGAACCAGATGCGGCGTGCGATGCGTCTCATCGAAACCGCGTGGCTTGCCCAGCCGCATCCCGATCTCGCCGATGCCTATGCGCATGTGATGCCGGGTGATTCCGCGCTGCAGCGGTTGGCGCGCGTCGAGAAACTGTCGGAGAAGGCGCCCGGTCATCCGGAAAGCGCGATGGCGATTGCGCGCGCGGCGATCGATGCCAGCGAATTCGCGCGGGCCCGCCAAGTTCTGGAGCCGCTGATCGCAGCGCCGACGCAACGCGTTGCGATGCTGATGGCCGAAATAGAGCACAACGAGCGCGGCGACAGCGGGCGCGCCCGCGCCTGGACGTTGCGCGCCGTGCGTGCCCTGCACGATCCGGTATGGACCGCGGACGGCTACGTGTCCGACCACTGGCGTCCGGTTTCGCCGTTAACCGGGCGGGTTGACGCGTTTCAGTGGCAAACGCCCTTGTCGGCCTTGCCTTCGAGCAGGCCTGCCTTGGTCGAGGCGGAAGTTGCGGACCAGATCGCGGAAGATGCGCCGCGCGTCGAAGCCTTGCCCGCCGCGCCTCCTGCCGGGGATTTCAGGGCTCAAGACGGCGCGATACCCCCGGCCGGGGTCGAAGCCGCATCGTCCGGAACGATCGCCATGCCGGACGAGACCGCGACAGCATCCGCCGATTACGCGCCATCGGAGGAGGACAACAGGTCCGGAGCTATTCCCGACGTGATCCCGATCGTTCGTGCTCCGGACGATCCGGGCGTCGATGATGACAATCCCCGGAATGAGGAGTTTGTCGAGGACGATACGGCGGCGGCGCGTCAGGCGGGAGGACTGCGCGGGCTTTTGTCGCGCCGGGGGAACTGAGGTAGTCGCGGGGACGGCGTTTTTTGCCGGCGGCGCGGCGGCCGGGTCCTTGCCAAGGGGGTTGGTGCCCGATATCAGAGGTCCCGCGCGCCGGGCCGGGCCCGGAGCCGCACGGCATGTGTGAAGGAAGCCGCTTTAGCTCAGTTGGTAGAGCACATCATTCGTAATGATGGGGTCAGGTGTTCGAGTCACCTAAGCGGCACCACTTCCCAGCCCGAGGAAGTCAAAGTGCGCAGATGACCGGTGGTCCATACGATCCGAGAGCCGTCGCCAACCTCATGCTGGACGAGGCTGACAGGTCGGGGATCAAGGTCACCAATCTCGCCCTTCAAAAACTCCTCTACTTCGCCCATTCCATTTTCCTGATCGAAGGCAAACGACCTCTGGTTAGCGGCTATTTCGAGGCATGGCAGTACGGGCCGGTGCATCCCACCGCCTACGCCGCATTTAAGACGGCTGGCAGTTCCCCTATCGACTTCCGCGCGACTGGGCAGAACGTGATGACCGGCGAGCGTACGACACTCAGTCTGCCCGAAGACCTATCCGTTCGCCGACATTTGGCGCGTATCGTGTCGTCCTATGGTCAACTATCACCGGGGCGGCTGGTGGACATCTCCCATGCCAAGGACGCGCCGTGGCACTACATTGCGGACAAAGGGCGAACGTCAGTTGCGCTGGGATTGCGAATCCCCGATGATGTAATCGTTAACCGATTCAAGAATCACAAGGTTTCCGTTGGCGCGGCTCCGGTCGCGGGAGAGCCGGATGAAGATACGCCGCTTACCTGAGATCGACCTTGCCCGCGTCGCAACTCTGCCGACCGACCAGAAGCGCCGCGCCCTTGAGCATTTCAAGCTCGGGCATCCAACGATCACCTACAAGCCAGTGCGCTCCCGGTTCGCAGACATCTTCAATGTCCAGCCCGATATGTTCGCGGTTGCCGATCCGACCGCATGGGCGGTTCTTGAACGACTGATACGGGCGAAGGCGACCTCCGACGACGAGTGCAACGCCAATCTGCTCGTCGCTAAGGGTTTGCACGAATTTGCACGCTCCAATGCATTGCGTAGCCGCTCTCAGGTCTTCTTCCCGCTATCGCTGAGCATTGGCGAGAAGGTCGAATACTGGTTGCCGATGGTGACGGCGCTTGATGCTGTCCCACTGGTGATCTTCATCGATCCCCGGCGCGGCAAGCGCCTGACGGCTGAGGCGAGGCGTTTCGTCTTCTCGATGATGCACGAGCACATTAGGGTCGCCAACCCCGACTTCGCCGCCGCTCGGCTCGGCATTGTTCAGTTTGGCGACGCCGCTGATGACCAGCGTCCAGTGAAGCTGAGCACCGACGAGGGAGTCGAACTTTTGGGCTTCGACGAACTCGACCAGATGGTGCGAGAGACCTACGACATCTGGCGCGAAGTCAGTGAAGCCCGCGAGGACGAGGTTCGCCGCAGGGCAGCTGGTGGCGGTCACGGCCCGCTGTTCGACTGATGCGCCTCAGCGCCCTTCCAGCCGCCGCCTGACGGCTTTCCGCACGCGATACCAATAGGTCTGCTCTGCGCCGTCGCTATCGTACCACGCGCGCTCATGACGGGCGAATGCCTCAAGCTCCGGGTCGGGATAGCAGGCAATAATGTCGTCAGCCACGCGGGCGATATCATCGGCGGGGATCAGTCTCGGCTTTATGCCGTCGGTCCAGACCATCCACAGCACGAGGCCAACGAAGGTGGCGGCTTGCCCGCCGAAGAAGATCAGCAAGAGCCAGTTGAAGACGTATCCCAGAGTATCGAATGCCGCCATGATACAGAACCACAACATCCACCTTAGCAGTATGAGATGTTATAGTTCTCGTTTTTGAGAATGCAAAGTTCTCATTTCTCGATTTGCGCAGCCGATTGCCGCTTTCGTCAGGAAGAGGTGCGCAATGGAGCTTCAGCGACTATTCGGTGCGAATGTGCGCCATCACCGAAAGGCCAAGGGCTGGACTCTTGAGCAGCTTGCCGGTCAGGTCGGCGTCTCCCGCGAGACCATCGGCAAAATCGAACGAGGCGTAGCCGCGCCGCTTTTCGAGACGGCCGAGAAAATCGCGGTGGCGTTCGGCGTTCCCGCACCCGTTCTATTCGGAGCCGATGCTTTCCCCGGCACCGGCGAACGGGCGCATCTGCTGACCGAGATCAATGGCACTCTTTCGCGCATGAACGACGACCAACTCGACCGCGCCGCAAGAATGCTCAAGGCGTTCGCGACGTGAAGGCAGCCGAGTAAGGTCAGAAGTTATGGGGCTGACTTTGGAGCCCGGTGGCGGCCTCCAAGCTCGCCCATGCGCGCGCTGTGTTTCGGCGTGGAATAAGGACCCTGTTTTCGGGGTAATCGGCATCCAATCGGGACCCCGGGGCAAGGGTCCACAGTGGCTTCCATCGAGTCATGGAAGCCGAGGTTGGAATGCTGGTGGTGGAGACGATTGCCAAGATCCGTCGCGCCTATTTTGTTGATGGTCGTCCGATCAAGGCGATTTGCCGAGAACTCGGCGTGTCGCGGAAGGTGGTTCGCAAGGTCATCCGTTCTCAATCGACGGAGTTTCGGTACGAGCGAGAGACACAGCCTCAGCCGAAGATGGGCCCTTGGAGTGCCGAGCTTGACCGGTTGCTGGTGGCAAACGAGAGCAAGGCGGCGCGAGAACGGCTGACGCTGATCCGGTTGTTCGAAGAGCTTCGCGGTCTGGGCTATGTCGGGGGCTACGATGCGGTTCGTCGATATGCGCGGCGCTGGAGCCAAGAGCGTGGCGCCTCGACCACCTCGGCCTATGTGCCACTGAGCTTTGCACCCGGGGAAGCCTACCAGTTTGACTGGAGCCACGAAGTGGTCCTGCTGAGCGGGGTCACGGTGATCGTGAAGGCGGCTCACGTCCGGCTCTGCCACAGTCGGATGCTGTTCGTGCGGGCCTATCCGCGCGAGACGCAGGAGATGGTGTTCGACGCCCATGACCGGGCGTTCGCACTGTTCAAGGGAGCCTGCAGGCGCGGCATCTACGACAATATGAAGACGGCGGTCGAGACGATCTTCGTCGGCAAGGGACGCCTTTACAATCGCCGCTTCCTGCAGATGTGCAGCCACTATCTGGTGGACCCGGTCGCCTGCACGCCAGCGTCGGGCTGGGAGAAGGGCCAGGTTGAGAACCAGGTCGGGCTGGTCCGCGAACGGTTCTTCACCCCGCGGCTGCGCTTCAAGACGCTGGATGAGCTGAACGCCTGGCTGCTCGATAAATGCATTGCTTACGCCAAAGCGCACCGACATCCGGAGTTCGCGGACCGAACCATCTGGGAAGTCTTCGAAGCTGAGCGACCAAGGCTCGTCCCCTATGCCGGTCGCTTCGACGGCTTCCATGCCGTGCCCGCCTCGATCTCCAAGACCTGCCTGGTGCGCTTCGACAACAACAAATACTCGGTGGCGGCGAGCGCCGTTGGGCGGCCTGTTGAAGTCCAGGCCTATGCGGACCGCATCGTAATCCGCCAAGACGGCCGGATCGTTGCCGAGCATCAACGATCATTTGGCCGCGGCGAGACGGTCTACGATCCCTGGCACTATGTGCCTGTCCTGATGCGCAAGCCCGGCGCCTTGCGCAACGGGGCGCCCTTTAAGGACTGGGTGCTGCCGGCTGCGATCGAGCGTGTGCGGCGAAAGCTTGCCGGCGCCGATGACGGCAATCGGCAGATGGTCGACATCCTCAACGCGGCGCTGACCGACGGTCTGCCAGCAGTTGAGGCCGCCTGCGCCGAAGCGGTCGCTCACGGCGTTCATTCCGCTGATGTCGTGCTCAACATCCTAGCTCGGCAACGTGAGCCGGCGCCACCAGCCAACATCATGACGCCGGCCGCACTGACGCTTCGCCATGCGCCGATCGCTGATTGTGCCCGCTACGACAACCTCCGGAGGACCAACTGATGGAACGAGCCCAAATCTTCGATCTCATGGGTGAGCTCAAGCTCTACGGAATGAAGGCCGCCTTCGACGAGATCATGGTGACCGCCATCAAGCGCCAGCATGAACCTCAGCGCATCGTCGGCGACTTGCTCACGGCCGAGATCAGCGAAAAGCAGGCGAGATCGATCAAGTACCAGCTCACCATCGCCAAGCTTCCTCTCGCCAAGGACATCGCTGACTTCCAGTTCGACGGCACGCCGATCAACCAGACACTTGTCAATGATCTCGCCGGCGGCGGCTTCATCGCCCAGCAACGCAACGTCGTGCTGGTCGGCGGTACCGGCACCGGCAAGACCCATCTGGCCATCGCCATCGCCAGGAGCTGCATCCGCTCCGGTGCCCGCGGGCGCTTTTACAACGTCGTCGACCTCGTCAACCGTCTCGAAAGCGAGACCCGCAACGGACGTCAGGGCCGGCTCGCCGAACATCTGACCCGGATGGACTTCATCGTTCTCGACGAACTGGGTTACCTACCGTTCGCTCAATCCGGCGGCCAGCTTCTGTTCCACCTCATCAGCCGGCTTTACGAGCGCACATCCGTCATCGTCACCACCAACCTCTCCTTCGGAGAGTGGCCCAGCGTGTTCGGCGATGCCAAGATGACCACTGCGCTGCTCGACCGGCTGACCCATCACTGTGACATCGTAGAGACCGGTAACGACAGCTGGAGATTCAAAAGCCGCGACGACGATCAAACAACCCGCGCTCGCACCGTCTCCGCAATCCCGGCCAGCTCCGACGCTGCGAGCGCTACCAGCAAAGCTCGCCGATCAAAGGGGGCCCTTTTGGACGCCGATGGAGGGTCCCGTTCCAACGCCGATTGACAGTCGTCCGATATCGCGAAGTTCATGTCACCGGTCTCGATCCATCGCATGCCGTGGCGCGAGTACACGCTGCCGGTGGATGGATAGGACGCCAAAGCAGTTGTTGCACGGCGTGCAACAACTGGCCTCAGGACAGAACTCAATGAGGCAACTTGTAAGAGGTGCTTACATGTTGAAATCAAGAATTCGCAGAAACCGGGACATCCCGACGCCCACGGACTCCCGCCCCCGGCCCAAACTGTGGACGCCGTTGATGGGGGGAGGTCCGGCGGGGTGCGGTGCCGATTAGTAGGGCACACGGCGAACTGTAGGCTTCTAGTAGTGTCGCGGGATCAAAGGGGTGGCAACAGGGTGATACCCCATGCTATCGCTCGACTCCTGAAAGTGGATTCTGGCCAATGGCTTGTCCAGCAGGGTCCAACGATTTTGTAGAGCGTCTAAGTCTCTGATATCGTTACGAAAAACAATTCGTAATGATGGGGTCGCGTGTTCGAGTCACCTAAGCGGCACCACTTCCTTCATCGCGCGATCTGGGGGATATTGGCGCCGATGGTTGCCGTCGATGCAGGCGGATTTCACTTTGACCCGATGGGGCGCGCCAATGATCCGTTTTGCCGTCGTTTTATCGCTTCTTCCGCTGATCGCCGTTACCGCCGTGGCGTCGGCCCAAACCGCCTCGGAAAAACATGACTCCGGCTGCGCGCGCGACGTGGCCAAATATTGCCGGGCCCAGATGAACGATGGCGACATGGTCGTTCTCTCGTGTTTGAAGGCACACCGCGCGAAGCTGAGTAAAAAGTGCGCCAGGACCCTGGCGAGGCACGACCATTAAACAACCGGAGCGTCTTTGCCGAAGTGTACTCCGGTTGCGAGGAGCCCTGGCGAATGGCGCATGTTCCGCGTTTCGCGCGCGTCTTGACCGCGCCGGTACGACATCCCCAAAAGGACGGCAGGCGAGCAGATGCTTGATAGATTGCGCAATTTCATCGTTGATGTCATATCGCCCGAAGCGCCGGAAACCCGGTCGTTCGACGAAACAGGCTGCAAGCTTGCCGCGACAGCGCTGTTCATCCATATCATCTCGCTCGACGGCGCGCCTTCCGACGTGGAAATCCGTAAGCTGCATGAACTGATCGAAACCCGCTTCGGATTGGATCCCGGCACCGCCAACAAGCTGATTACGTCGGCAACCCTGGCGGAAGGCGAGGCGGTCGATCTCTACCAGTTCACCAGCGTGCTGATGCGTTCGCTGAATGACGAGGACCGCTTGCGCATCGTCGAAATGATGTGGGAACTGGTGTATGCGGACGACCACGTCAGCGAGTTCGAGGAGAATGTCGTGTGGCGCGCCGCCGATCTCCTGGCGATTTCCTCGCGCGACCGTATCAAGCTCAAGCATCGCGTCGGCGCTAGTCGGTCCGCGCCAGATCCTGCGACCTGATCCGGGAATCTGCGAAACGCATCGCCGGGCGCGGTGAGCCGGACCCAAGCCCGGTCGTTGCACCTAGAGCATTATCGCTTCTGATTGAATCAGAAGCGAGACTCCATGATATTGATTTGACGCGTTTTCTTCACGCGAACCGGTACCCACTTCGCTCGAAAACGCTATAACGTTGATCGTGTCACCCTCCAACCATTTCAAGAGCGCAGATCGTGATCCATCCGGTGACGCTGATAACAGGTGCTTCCTCCGGGATCGGCGCCGAGTTCGCGCGGGTGTTCGCCGCGAACGGGCACAGGCTGGCGCTGGTCGCCCGGCGCGCCGATCGCCTCCATGCCCTCGCGGCTGAAATCGTCGCATCGGGGCGCATGGCTCCGATCGTCATTTCCTGCGATCTCGGCGAGACCGGCGCGGCAGAGAGGATCGCGGCTGCGCTCACCGCCGAAGGTGTCGAGGTCAAGTATCTCGTGAACAATGCCGGCTACGGATTGTCCGGTCACGCCGCCGAACTGGATCACGCCGATCAACTGGCGATGATCGACCTCAACGTCCGGGCGCTGACGGATCTGTCGCTGCGGTTTTCCGAAAGCCTGATCCGGCTGCGCGGCGGCATTCTCAACGTCGGGTCGATCGCCGGGTTTCTGCCGGGGCCCGGCATGGCCGTCTATTATGCGTCGAAGGCCTATGTCCTGTCATTCAGCGAGGCGCTGCGGGGCGAACTCGGTCCCCGCGGCGTCCATGTCACCGTGGTCTGCCCTGGTCCGGTCCCCACTGAATTTCAGGCGCGGGCGGGTGTGAAATCCAGTTTCCACTCTTCGATCCTGCAGGTCTCAGCAAAGGATGTCGCTCTCGAGGGCTATCGAGGGCTGATGGCTGACAAAAGAGCGGTGCTGCCGGGGCTGGGGGGCAAAATGCTGCCGTTGCTGCTTCGGCTGGTTCCGCGCGATGCTGTCCTGCGGGCTGTCGCGGCGTTTCAGGCGCGAAGACGGTTGTGAGGCTTCATCGGCCTGCGCATCCCAGGGTCCGTCACCGCTTCATTTGAACGGTGAAAGACCCATCTTTATGTTTTGACGCGTTTTCTTCACGCCAGCCGGATCCGCTTCGCCCGAAAACGCTATGGATACCGGCATCGTGGCTGTACCGACGACAATGTCGCGGTTGCACCGAAGAAAATCAGGGCAGGTTGGTGGATTCAGTCTGCTGGTGGAGCCAGGCGGGATCGAACCGCCGACCTCGTCATTGCGAACGACGCGCTCTCCCAGCTGAGCTATGGCCCCGTCTGCGATCGGCGGCGAAAGAACGGCGCTGCGATCGAAACGCCGCCATTTACAGTCCTCGCCAACGGCAAGTCAAGAACGGCCGACAGTATCGCGTTTTCGAGCGAAGCGGATACCGGTTCACGTGAAGAAAACGCGTCAAAACATTAAGATAGAGTCTGTCACCGTTCCATGAAGCCGTGAAAGGCTCACGCGCGAGCCGGGGCTTCAGGCCTCATTTGCCCCGCCTTCCCTTGTTTAGCGGGAACCAAAACGATATTTAGCAGGCTCGTGTTCCGAATTTGGAGCTCGTCGCCGAGGCTGGCAACCGGGCAGCGAAACTTCGGATGAGAGGGACACGACAGACCAGTGCTCAAATAGCCTTTCCGCTTCTGACGAAAAATCGGAAGCTGGGCTCTCAGATTTCGACTTCGCGCGTTTTCTTCACGCGAACCGGTACCCACTTCGCTCGAAAACGCTATAGTGTGGCTGCAATTCGGAGGTTCTCTTGACGGACGTTTGGCCAGGTGAAGAACTATTCGAACCTCCACGCCATATGCCGGTGGTCAGATCCTGACATTCGCATCCGGTTTCACCGAGCCTTCCCGCGAATGCCAGAATCGAACACCACTGGCAAATGAGTCGCGAAGGTCAAATTCATTCCACTGGTCGTATTCACGATCAAACCCGCGAGCTGATCCGCCATGCGCGCCATACTGGATATCGTCCTTATCATTCTCGACCTCTATGTCTGGCTGCTGATCGCCTCGGCGATCCTGTCATGGCTGATTGCATTCAATGTCGTGAATACCCGCAATCAGTTCGTCGGCGCGGTGGCTGAATTTCTGGAACGGATCACCGAACCCCTGCTGGCGCCGATCCGCCGGTTGTTGCCGAACCTCGGCGGGCTCGATATTTCTCCGATCATCCTGATCCTGATCATCCTGTTCATGCAGCGGGTCATCACCTATTACATCTATCCTGCCGTGTTCTGACCGGCAGTCCGGTGGAGCCGTGGCGGTATTCTTCGCAGGGCCTTTGCATCGCCTTGCGGGTGACGCCGCGCGGCGGCCGCGACGCGATCGACGGCATTGAAATGCTGGCGGACGGCCGGCCGGTGGTGAAGGTTCGCGTACGCGCCGTTGCCGACGGCGGCGAGGCCAACCGCGCTGTCATGGCGGTGCTGGCCAAGGCGCTGGGCGTGCGGAAAATCGATGTCCGGATACTCGCGGGAGCAACCTCGCGGCTGAAGCAGGTCGCGGTCGAGGGCGATCCGGTCCAACTCGGCAACGTCCTGCGCGCATTGACAGCGGTTCAAACGAAATAGCCCGAACTGGGGATCAGCATGGCGGCCAGTCTCATCGATGGAAAAGTCATTGCCGCCGATTTGCGCGCGCGGGTGGCCGTTGAAGTGGCGCGGATGAAGCGCGATCACGCGCTGACGCCGGGCCTCGCCGTGGTGCTGATCGGCAACGATCCGGCGAGCGAGGTCTACGTCCGCAACAAGCACAAACAGACCCAGGCCGCCGGAATGGCGTCGTTCGAGCACGTGCTGCCCGCGGATGTCGCACAGGCCGATGTGCTGGCGCTGATCGCTGAACTGAATGCGAATCCCGCCGTTCACGGCATTCTGGTTCAACTGCCGTTGCCGAAGGGGCTTGATACCGAGGCGGTCATCGCCGCCATCGATCCGGCCAAGGATGTCGATGGGCTGCATCCCCACAACGCCGGCCGTCTCGCCGGCGGCCTGCCGGCCCTGTCGCCCTGCACGCCGCTTGGCTGCATCATCCTGACCAAAAGCGTGCGCGCCTCGCTCGAAGGCCTGGAGGCCATCGTGATCGGCCGCTCCAATCTCGTGGGACGGCCGCTGGTGCAGTTGCTGCTCAATGAAAACGCCACGGTGACGATCGCGCATTCGCGCTCCCGCAACCTGCCCGACCTCTGCCGCCGAGCCGATCTGGTCTATGCGGCGGTCGGCAGGGCCGAAATGGTGCGCGGCGACTGGCTCAAGCCGGGCGCAACGGTAATCGATGTCGGCATCACGCGCGTGCCGGCGGCCGAGGGCAAAACGCGGTTGATCGGCGACGTGGCGTTCGATGAGGCGATGCAGGTCGCGGGCGCTGTGACGCCGGTGCCCGGCGGCGTCGGGCAGATGACCGTGGCCTGCCTGCTGGTCAACACGCTGCGCGCGGCCTGCGCGATCAGGGGACTGCCCGCGCCGGGGGTATGAGCTCCAAGCGGCGGTCATTGCCCGGCTTGATTGTTCACGGAGTTAACTGATACGCGCGCGGCGCGAATGATCGCCGTTCCTCGAAATTCGTGTCCGCAGTTGATGCCTGACTACTTTCC
This sequence comes from Nitrobacter sp. TKz-YC01, assembly GCF_047824785.1. Classification (GTDB taxonomy): domain Bacteria; phylum Pseudomonadota; class Alphaproteobacteria; order Rhizobiales; family Xanthobacteraceae; genus Nitrobacter. The sequence continues at coordinate 703,283 of NZ_CP181167.1, forward strand.
TTCGGCCCGCGCGATGCCTTCCAGGATCAGCCTGCGGGCGTCGTCGGCGCTGCCCCAGTTCAGCACCTTGACCCACTTGCCGGGTTCGAGATCCTTGTAGTGCTCGAAGAAGTGCTGGATCTGCTGCAGCGTGATATCCGGCAGGTCGTCGTAGTTTTTGATCCTGTCATAACGCTGGGTCAGTTTCGACGTCGGGACGGCGATGATCTTCTCATCGCCTCCCGCCTCGTCCTCCATCATGAGCACGCCGACGGGCCGAACGCTCATCACCGCGCCCGGCACGATGGCGCGGGTGTTGGCGACCAGAACGTCGCAGGGGTCGCCATCCTGTGACAGCGTGTGCGGGATGAAGCCGTAGTTACCGGGATAGCGCATCGCTGTGTAGAGAAACCGGTCGACCACCAGCGTGCCGGCATCCTTGTCCATCTCGTACTTGATCGGCTCGCCGCCGACCGGCACCTCGATGATGACATTCACCTCGTGCGGCGGATTGGGTCCGATTGAGATTGCGTCGATACGCATCGGGGCTCCGTGAATTGAAGGGCGTCGGTCAACACATAGAGCCTTTCCGCTTATGACGGAATCAAAAGCGAGCCTCCTAATCTTGATCTGACGTTGTATTCGCGCAAACCGGTAAATCGATCCCCGGGTCGAGCCCTGAGGACATGCTTCACGCGAAACAGTGCAGGCGTCATACGCCAGCTTGATCCGCGTATCCATCTCTCTTCGAGAAAAGCCTTCCGGAAAAAGATGGATGGCCGGCACCACAGGCGAGCGTAAGCAACGCCGTTCTTTATAGGCGAGCGTAAGCTATGCCGCTGTGCAAAGAAAATGCTCGGCAACGACCGGGACGTTGAATATCGAGGATCGGAGACCGGACGTTTAACCCGTCCAAGCGAACGCGACCTTGTCGAGCGACTTTGCCCCGAACCTCTCGGAGGAGCGGGCAACCATGCGGCCGCCGAGCGCACAATAGAACTCAATCGCCGGTTCGTTGTCGGACAGCGCCCAGGTCACCACGCTTTTCAGGCCGCTCTGTACCAGATCGCGCCGGGCCGCGGCGAACAGCCGGCGGCCAAAGCCCAGGCCCTGGAATTCGGGGCGCAGGTAGAGTTCGTAGACTTCACCATCGTACTGCAGGCTGCGGGCGCGGTTGCGGCCGTAATTGGCGTAGCCGGCGATCTGCTCGCCGAAAACCAGAACGCTGATACGGCTGCCCTTGCGGATCGCGCTGTCCCACCACTGCGGGCCGCGCCGGTTGATCAGCTTTTCAAGCTCCGCGCCGGGAATGATGCCCTGATAGGCCGAGCGCCAGGACTCGTCGTGGGTCGCCGCGACCGCGGATGCATCCGCGACCTTGGCCGGCCGGAGTTCGATCAGGGTCGTGCTCATGTGCCGATCAAAGCAAGTCGGCGCGCGGTGTTCAAGGTCCATCGTTAATTAAGGGTTAATATGTGGATTTCGTGCATCATAGCTGCGACGTTTTGTATCTAAACGGGACAGCGGCGACGTCGGCGTGTGCGATTGTCGAGGTAGCGGAAGAGAAATCAGCACCACGAAGTTGTTGCCGCGCTTCGTTGCATCCGCAAGCTGTCCCGTCCTGTGCGTGCTGGTCGTATTGTCGGTCGCAGCAATGCGCTGTCGCACCTGCTGTTGAAGGCTCGTCCTCATTCTCGCTCGGATGCGGACGGTCACCGCTGCCTTGCCGCCATCGCTTCCCGCGCGGCGCGCTCGCCGCTGTCGCGCGCGCCGTGCGCCGTGGAAAAGAAGTTCGGCGAGGTGGCTTCTCCCGCGAAGAACAGCCGGTCGTCGACGGGCGCGGCGAGGACGGCGCGGGCACAGGCCCGGCCCGGCAGCGCGTGGGAATAAGCGCCTTGCGCGAAGGGGTCGCTGGCCCAGCGTGATTCCGCGAGCGGTTTCAGCTTCCTGCGATAATCCGAGCCAAGCAGCGCCGTGATTTCCTCGATCGCCTGCGCGGCGAATGCGCCGTCGCCGGCATCTTCCAGTTCGCGCGCGAAACTGCCGCCGAAAAATCCCTCGATGCAGGGCTGGCCGAACGGACGCAGGTGATAGGTTCCGATCTTTGTTCGCAGCGTCGCGCCGCTCAGGTTGCCGTCTTTCGGCAGCATGTTCCCGGGATCGTCGAGGGCCAGCATGATCTTGTCGTCGACGCCGAGCGGCAGATCAGACGCGGCGTTCACTTTGGCGGGAAGTCCGGGATGGAAGCGGATCGATTCGTTCGCGAGCAGGTTGGTCGGGACCGTGACGATCACCTGCGTCGCGCACAGCACGCCGTTCGAAGTTTCGATGCGAATGCGCCGCGCGGAATGATCGATCCGCTGAACCCGCGTGTTCAGCGCGAGCGGACAGGACCGGGCGTAGGCCGCGATCAGCGCGCCGTAGCCGCGGGGCACCCGCCAGTTTATCTTTGTATCTTCATAGGCCGCCGTGTCGCGAACCGACACGCTATCGAGTTCGCAGCCGTTCACATAGGTCGAGACGGCGTCGATGACCGGATTCCAGCGGTTGCCCTTTTCGAGATGGCGGCTGGCGGCGTCATCGGCATCGTTCTTCGCTGCTTGCTGAATGCGCTCGTCGAACGCATCCAGCGCGGTCAGGAAGTTCTCGCGCTCAGCTTCCGTGAATCCGGCGGCAAAACTTTGCTCGCGCCATGGGGGCGGCGTCTTGTCGATTTCGAAGCCGAGCTTGCCTGCGATCGCAACGAAGGAGTTCCTGTCGGCCGAATGCAGCCAGCCGCAGCCGAGATCGAAGACGATACCGGGGGCGGGGATGATGGTATGGGCGCGTCCGCCGACGCGGCCGCGGGCTTCCAGCACGATGACGGAGAGGCCGGAGTCTTTCAGCGCATCGGCCGCGCCGAGCCCGGCGGCGCCGGCTCCGATAATGGCGACATCGACATGGGATGGGAGATTTCGCGACATCGCAACACTGACTACTGTTTCGGCAGTTTCGCCTTGAGTGCATAGAGCGCATCCAGCGCCTCGCGCGGCGACATCTCGTCGGGGTGCAGGGATTTCAACGCTTCGATCAATGCGGCGGCCTCGCCCGGCGGCGCGGATTCGCCGGCGTCGCGCGAGATTACCGCGAACAGCGGCAGGTCGTCCGCCAGCGCTCGCACGGTTGATCCGCGATCCTGCGCCTCCAGTTTCGCCAGCACTGATTTCGCCCGCGCGATGACCGGTGGCGGAAGCCCGGCGAGCCTGGCTACCTGAATGCCGTAAGAGCGGTCGGCGGCGCCAGGCAGCACCTCGTGCAGAAACACCACCTCGCCGTGCCATTCCTTGACCCGGACGGTGGCGTTGAACAGCCGCGGCAGTTTTGCCGACAGCGCGGTGAGCTCGTGGTAGTGCGTGGCGAACAGCGCGCGGCACCGGTTGCTTTCGTGCAGGTGCTCGATCGTCGCCCATGCGATCGACAGGCCGTCGAAGGTCGCGGTGCCGCGGCCGATCTCGTCGAGAATGACCAGCGCGCGTTCCGACGCCTGATTGAGGATGACGGCGGTTTCCACCATCTCGACCATGAAGGTCGAGCGGCCGCGCGCAAGATCGTCGGCTGCGCCCACGCGCGAGAACAGCCGGTCGATGATGCCGATGCGCGCGCGGCTCGCCGGTACGAAGCTGCCGACCTGCGCCATCAGCGCGATCAGCGCGTTCTGGCGCAGGAAGGTGGATTTCCCCGCCATGTTCGGGCCGGTGAGCAGCCAGATCTGCCCGGCCCCCTCGCTTTCCTCCCCCGGAGGAGGTGGCGGCGACAGATCGCAGGCGTTGGCGATGAACGGCTGACCCGTGCGCTTCAGCGCCTGCTCGACCACCGGATGCCGCCCGCCTTCGATGGCGAAGCTCAGCGAGGCGTCAACTTCCGGCCGGGTATAGTTCTCGTCGATCGCGAGTTTCGCGAGCGAGGCCGCGACGTCGAGTTGGGCGAAGGCGTGCGCGGCGCTGCGCAGGTCGTCGCCATTCCCGATCGCCATCGCGGCGAGCCGGTCGAAAATCTCGAGTTCAAGACCGAGCGCGCGTTCGCCGGCATTGGCGATCCTGGCTTCGATTTCACCGAGCTCCGACGTGGTGAACCGCACCTGACCGGCCAGCGTCTGGCGATGGATGAAGGTGGCGTTGAGGGGAGCGCTCATCAGCCGGTCGGCGTGCTGCGCCGTCACCTCGACGAAATAGCCGAGCACGTTGTTATGGCGGATCTTGAGCGTCCTGACGCCGGCTTCCTCGGCGTAGCGGGCCTGCATCGCGGCGACGACGAGGCGGGAATCGTCGCGCAGCTTTCGCGCCTCGTCCAGCGCGGCGTCACAGCCTTCGCGGACGAAGCCGCCGTCGCGCTTCATCAGCGGCAGGTTGTCGGACAGCGCATTGCCGAGTTCGCGCGCAAGCTCGCGGGAGGGCCGTCGCAGCGCCTGCATCGCGGCGGCGATTCCCTCCGGCGGATCGGAAAGTCCGGCGAGCCGCGCGAGCGTCTGGTCCGCCGCCATGATGCCGTCGCGCAGGCCCGCGAGGTCGCGCGGCCCGCCGCGCCCGAGCGAGAGCCGCGCCAGCGCCCGCGACATGTCGGGCGCGGTCCGCAGGATGGCGCGGATGTCGTCGCGCGCCGCGCTGTCGGACGTCAATGCGGCGACGGCGTCGAGCCGCCGCGTGATCGCTGCCGTGTCGGTCAGCGGGGCCGCCAGCCGTTGCGCCAGGAGGCGCGATCCCGCCGCCGTCATGGTGCGGTCGATGGCGTCGAGCAGCGAACCGCGCCGTTCGCCGGCGAGCGTGCGGGTCAGTTCGAGGTTGGCGCGGGTGGCGGGATCGATCGCCATGGTGCTGCCGGACGCCTCGCGCGATGGCGGCGACAGCGGAGGCCGCTGGCCGATCTGGGTGCGGTCGATGTAGGTGACGGCGGCGGCGGCCGCGGTCGCTTCCAGCCGCGACATGGCGCTGAGGCCGTCCATGGTGGCCACGGCGAAATAATCGCACAGCCGCCGTTCGGCGGTCGCGCCGTCGAAGGCGTCGCGGGGCAGCGGCGTCACCGACGGCAGTTCGCGCAGCAGGGCGCCGAGGTCCGGATCGCCATGAAGCGCGTCGGAGACGATCACCTCGTTGGGGTTGATGCGCGCGAGCGTCGCCGCCAGTTCATTGGCCCCGCATTCGGTCACCATGAACTCGGCGGTCGAGATGTCGATCCAGGCCAGCGCGAAGCGATCGACGCTGCCGGATGATGCCCGCGCCTGCGCCAATGCCAGCAGGTAGTTGTTGGCGTGGGCGTCGAGCAGCGTGTCCTCGGTCAGCGTGCCGGGGGTGACAAGGCGCACGACGTCCCGGCGCACCACGCTCTTGTTGCCGCGTTTGCGCGCGGCGGACGGATCCTCGGTCTGCTCGCACACCGCGACGCGGTGGCCGGCTGCGATCAGCCGGTGCAGGTAGTCGTCCGAGCGTTCGACCGGAACGCCGCACATCGGGATGTCCGCGCCCTGATGCTTGCCGCGTTTGGTCAGCGTGATGCCGAGCGCGCGCGAGGCAATTTCGGCGTCCTCGAAGAACAGCTCGTAGAAATCGCCCATCCGGTAGAACAGCAGCAGGCCGGGATTGGCCGCCTTGATTTCAAGGTACTGTTCCATCATCGGCGTCACCCGCGCGAAAGCGGGGTCTGGCGATGTCGAAACGGCGCGCTGGGTCGTCATGGCGGTGAAGCTACAAAGTTTCAGCGCGGGTTCCTATGACCTTGCGGTGGCGCTGCGCGTTTTCCACGCATCGCTTCCCGTTCGCGCCGTGAAGCGTCGTGTTTTTCGCCCCGCTCATGAAGAACCGGAGCAACAGACAGGAGCTGATCAAGATCAGGGGACGGTGGCCCAGGCCCCCACGAGGCGGGGGTAGAAAACGCAATATTCGTCGGAAGCGACTTCCTCCAGCAGCCGCTGGCGCAGCGTCTCGATCCCCACGGCTTCCTCGGTCGCTATTCCCAGCTTCACGATCGCCGGCAGCATGCTGCGCACGGAGTCGACCAGGAAGTCTATCGCGGCCGCGTCAGCGGTCGTTATCCGGGTGAGCCCGGCCATCTGCGGCGTCAAGCCCGCGGCACGGAAGGTGCCGAACAGCGCCACGCCCATATCGATCTGGCGTCCGATCCGGCGATAGACTTCACAGATCCAGCCGAGGCACTGTTGAAAACGCGTCAACGGCGGATAAACCGCTGCCGTGCTCAGATCGAATTCGATAAATGAGATGATCGCTCCGGTCCGCAGACGGTCGCGCAGCCTGCTCAGCGCATCGGCCGGATTTGCAAGGTGGATAAGGATGAATCGACCTATGACGGCGTCGAACCGCGAGCAGTCCTCAAGGCTTTCGAGCGTTCCCGGCGACAAGCTCACCCAGCCCTTGCCGTCGGCATCGAGCCGCCTCCGCGCAATCGCCAGCGCCTCGGCGGCGGGATCGATTCCCTTCAGGCTTCCCGATTGTGAAACAAGGTCCGCGGCAATCAGGGAAACATCGCCAACGCCGCAACCGACGTCGAGAACCTGCATTCCTTTCTTCAATCCGGCGCGCATGAGAAGATCACGCGTGAGGCCGGAGAACAGCGCGCCCTGGCTGCCAAGCCTTTCGAGCTCTTGATCGGAATGGCCCAACACATAGTTTGCGCGGGCCTTGCCATCCTGATCTTCGACCGTCGCAGCGCCGGCTTCGGAAAGAGGCGGATTACTCACAAATCTCTCCTCAATCTTTAACACCTTTTACATTTTATCGTGCCTAGGCTGGGGACAGAGGTAGGAAGATGTTGTCGCGCACGATCGAGACGTCACAGGGGCGGATAGCCTTCCTGGAAAGTTCAGGGAGCGGCACGCCGGTTGTTTTTATACATGGAAACTCGACCTGTCGTGACGTATTTCGGCATCAATTCGAAACAACAACGCTGGCGACGGCACGGCATATCATCGCGATCGATCTGCTTGGTCATGGACAATCGGATGACGCGCTGGATCCGCAAAAAGCCTACACCATTCCCGGTTACGCGACGACGCTGATCGAGGCGTTGCGATCACTGAACATCACACGGGCGGCGCTTGTCGGCTGGTCGCTGGGTGGACATGTCAGCCTCGAAATGATCGGGCAGGGGTTTGATGCCACGGGCGCCATGATCATCGGCGCGCCGCCCATCAAGCGCGGCATTCTGGGAATGGTCCGCGGCTTTCAGGCTCAGCTCGATCTGCTGCTCGCAACCAAAAGCGTGCTGAATGCGCGTGACATCAGCCGATTCGCGCGTGCCTGCGTCGGCGAGAAGTACGCGGCGCAGCTCCATGACACGATCTCGCGCACGGACCGTCGCGCGCGCCAGGTCCTGGGGCGTGGATTACGATCCGGGCTCGGCGTCGATCAACGCTGGGTCGTCGAAAACCTGCCGACACCGATCGCCGTGGTCAACGGTTCCGAGGAGCCCTTCGCGCGCCTCGACTATGTGGCAGGCATCTCTTATGCCGCCCTTTGGGATCGTCGTTGCCACATCATCGACGGCGTCGGCCACGCGCCCTTCCTCGAAGCGCCCGAGCGGTTCAATCCGCTGCTCCTCCGCTTTCTGGGTGATATCCATTGCAGCGGCATCGACGGTACATCGCAGCCACAAATCCGCAGCGTTGCCTGAGCGCGGCAAGCCTAATTCACCCAAGTCTTAGCTGAGATCGATTCCGCGTAGCTATCGACCCCGCGCTTCCAGCGTCGATCACCGCGACGGCGAACGCTGGCGCCTCGCCACCTTGGCCGATTCCGCGTCGGATGTGAACGAATGGGCTGGAGCCTCTGCGGCTTCACGATGTGGCGCGCCGGGGTCGTTATATTATATTGCATCGCAGTAAGATCTGAGAAAGTTGCCGGGATGATTCTGAAATGGGGAGCGGAACCGGTTCAAACGGGTTAATGGATAATCGAATGACCGCGACCAGACCGACATTCCCGGTTCCGGGACATGACCACGACCGCTGCGCCGCGGAGGCGATCAGCCACGCGGAGCAAATCTGCGCGCGGCGCGGCCAGAAATTCACGCCTATCCGTCGTCAGGTGCTCCAGGCGCTGCTGTCGAGCCATCGGCCTCTCGGCGCCTATGAGGTGATCGAGGAACTGGCGAAATCGATCTCGCGCCCGGCGCCGATCACGGTCTATCGCGCGCTCGATTTTCTGATGGGGAACGGTCTGGTTCACCGGATCGAAAGCCGCAACGCGTTTCTGGCCTGCGGACACGACCATGATGAGAGCGCGATGGTGGCGTTTCTGATTTGCGAGCAGTGCGGTTCGGTCGGCGAGATTCCAGCAAGCCGCGTGGCGCGGAGCCTGAGCGATGCCGTCCGCAGCACGGGGTTCACACCGAAACTGTCCGTGGTTGAAATCACCGGTACCTGCGCGCATTGCCAGAACGCTTCCTAGAGCATGATCCCGAAAAGTGGAAACCGGTTTTCGGATAAGATCATGCTCGATCAAAAGTTAAGGCAAGTGTCCCTTTCAATGCTTTCAAGAATTTTGTTATATTTCAATGCCTTGCATTGTTTCCGGCGAATTGCCGCCTTTCGAGTTGATCCGCCCCTTTGTTTTGGTTCTCGGGACTGGCTATCTGATGCTTTGAGAAGCGGCTTTCGGTGTCGCGGCGCTGTGGTAAAGGCTGGCCGCCGGCCGGCAACCGGCGCTCCTGAACTGTTGCATTGATCCGTTGCTGAACATTACGAAAACCTGATATTTGAGGCCCATGAACAAGTTCGAAAGTCCGTCGGAGATCGACGTCGCGGGTCCCAGCCCGCGGCACAAGACCACACAGGTGATGGTCGGCAATGTCACGGTCGGCGGCGGCGCGCCGATCGTGGTGCAATCGATGACCAACACCGACACCGCCGACATCGAGGGCACGATCGCCCAGGTCGCGGCCTTGTCGCGCGCGGGGTCGGAAATGGTCCGCATGACGGTAGACCGCGACGAGGCCGCCGCCGCCGTGCCGCATATCCGCGACGGCCTGCGCAAGCGCGGCATCACCACCCCGCTGATCGGCGATTTCCATTATATCGGCCACAAGCTGCTCGCCGATCATCCGGCCTGCGCCGAGGCGCTCGACAAGTACCGGATCAATCCGGGCAATGTCGGCTTCAAGGACAAACGCGACAAGCAGTTCGGCGATATCGTCGAAACGGCGATCAAGTACGGCAAGGCGGTGCGGATCGGGGCCAACTGGGGCTCGCTCGATCAGGAGTTGCTGACGCACCTGATGGAGGAGAACGCCAATTCGGCCGCGCCGCTCGACGCCCGCGCGGTGACACGCGAGGCGATGGTGCAGTCGGCGCTGCTGTCGGCGAAGCGCGCCGAGGAAATCGGCCTGCCGAAGAACAAAATGGTTCTGTCGGCGAAGGTCTCGGCGGTGCAGGATCTGATCGCCGTCTATCAGACGCTGGCGCGGCGCTCCGATTACGCAATCCATCTTGGTCTCACCGAGGCCGGCATGGGCTCCAAGGGCATCGTCGCTTCAAGCGCCGCGCTCGGCATCCTGCTCCAGCAGGGCATTGGCGACACGATCCGGATTTCGCTGACGCCGGAGCCCGGCGGCGACCGCACGCTGGAAGTTCAGGTCGCGCAGGAACTGTTGCAGACCATGGGCTTCCGGACCTTCGTGCCGCTGGTGGCGGCCTGTCCGGGCTGCGGGCGCACCACCTCCACCACGTTCCAGGAACTGGCGCGGTCGATCCAGGATTTCATCCGCGACGAAATGCCGAACTGGAAGGCGCAGTATCCCGGCGTCGAGCAGCTCAACGTCGCGGTCATGGGCTGCATCGTCAACGGTCCCGGCGAATCCAAGCACGCCGATATCGGCATATCGCTGCCGGGCACGGGCGAAGCGCCGGCCGCGCCGGTCTTCGTCGACGGCAAGAAGTTCAAGACGCTGCGGGGGCCGGCGATCGCGCAGGACTTCAAGGCGCTGGTGATCGATTACATCGAGCAGCGTTATGGCAACGCCGCCAAGGCGCCGGCCGAAGCGGTGAGCGCGGCGGAGTAGCCGGCTCAGCTCTTGCGGTTGGCCACGAAATGCGCGGCGGCGCGCAGCACCTCGCCGCGCGTGCCGAACGCCGACAAGGCTTCATCCGCCTTCGCCAGAAGGTCGCGAACCCGTTTCTTGGCGCCGTCGATGCCGAGCTGGGTGACGAATGTGGTCTTGCCGAGCGCCGCGTCGGCGCCGGCCGGCTTGCCGAGCGCGGCCGCGTCGCTTTCCACGTCCAGAAGGTCGTCGGCGATCTGGAAGGCTTCGCCCAGCGCGCGGCCGTAAGTGTCGAGAGCCTGATAATCTTCTTGCGAGGCCTTGCCCAGCAGCGCGCCGGCGATGCAGCCGAAGCGCAGCAGCGCGCCTGTCTTCATCTGCTGCACCCGCGCCACGTCGACCGGCCCGCGGTCGCCGAAGCGGCCTTCACCGGCGAGATCGAGCAACTGTCCGCCGACCATGCCGCCAATGCCGGCGGCGCGCGCCAGCGCGCGCGTCAGCGACAGGCGGACGGCGGGATCGTCATGGACCTCGTCGCGGGTAATGATGTCGAAGGCAAGCGTCAAAAGACCGTCGCCGGCGAGGATCGCCGTGGCGTCGTCGGTGGTCTTGTGCAGGGTCGGCCTCCCCCGGCGCAGGTCGCTGTTGTCCATCGCCGGCAGGTCGTCATGAATCAATGAATAGCAGTGGATGCATTCGAGAGCCGCGCCGGCCAGCAGCGCCGCCTCGCGCGGAACGCCGAACACGGCCGAACTCTCGACCACCAGGAACGGCCGCAGCCGCTTGCCGCCGCCGAGCGAGGAATAGCGCATGGCGTCCATCAGGCGCTTCGGGCGCGCGATTTCATCGGGCAGGGCGGTATCGGAAAGCAGTTTTTCCAGCAGGGCCTCGGTCTCGTCCGCCGTGGTATCAAGGCGCTTGGCGAAATCGGCGGATGAAAATCCTGACGTCATCAAAGGGGCTCCAAAAAATGAAAACGGCGTCCTGCCCGCGAAAGTCCGGCGAGGTCGATTTTTGCCGGACAATCCTTCATGGTATCGGCTTCGTCAATTCCGGCCGGCCGGCAATCTGTTGCGCGGCCATGGTGATCGACAGGGAGAGTTTTCGATGCCTTCTTACACCGGCTCCGGTGTCATCAAGGGCGGTTTTGTGAATGCTCTTCGTCGCGGACACGCTGAAATCGCCAGCCGATCGCCTGAAGGCTTTGCGGCCTGATGCGGCGGGCGATCCGCGTCGTGGCGCTCGCCATCATCGGCTTGCTGTTGCTGCCTTATCTGCTGACGCCGCTGTACCGGATCGGCCATCCGGTTTCGACGCTGATGATATGGCGCACGCTCTCGGGCGCGCCGATGTCGCGGCAGTGGATCGATTTCGGCGCGCTTGCGCCGTCGCTGCCGCGTTCCGTGGTCGCCTCGGAGGACGCCAAATTCTGTAGCCATCACGGCATCGATTGGGGTTCGCTGCGGGAAGTGCTCGATAATGCCGAGGACGGCGAGTTCAAGCGCGGCGGCTCCACCATCACGCAGCAGGTGGCGAAAAACCTGTTTCTCTGGCCCGGACGCAGCATGGTCCGCAAGGCGCTGGAATTTCCGCTGGCGATGTGGATCGATGCGGTGCTCTCCAAGCAGCGGATTCTCGAAATCTATCTGAATATCGCGGAATGGGGCCCGGGCGGTCAGTTCGGCGTCGAGGCAGGGTCGCGCTACGCTTTCGGCCGATCCGCGGCCAGCCTGACGCCCCGGGAGGCGGCGCTGATGGCGGCGATCCTGCCCAACCCGGTCCGGCGCAGCGCCCGAAAGCCGGGTCCGGGAGTTCGCCGGCTGGCCGGGACCTATATGGCCCGGGCCCGGGCGGCTGAACTGCGCGGTTGCTGGAGCGGCAATCGTAGCCTATAAGGCCGGGCTTATCAGCATTCAGCTCGCGCGTTCGGGATTCGTCGCGCCTGCCCACCGACGTTCCGAGACGGAACTCGGCAACATCCTGCAAGGACACCGGATATGGCCGTTCCAAGAAGAAAAACATCGCCGTCGCGGCGCGGCATGCGCCGTTCGGCGGATGCGCTCAAAAAGCCGACCTACGCCGAGGACAAGGACTCCGGCGAACTGCGCCGTCCCCACCATCTCGACCTGAAAACCGGCATGTACAAGGGCCGTCAGGTTTTGAAGGCCAAGAGCGACTCCTGAGCACAGGCACCCGATCGGGCTTTCGGCGCGGAACAGGCGCGGGGCTGGAATGAAGGGCGCGGGGGGCGGAGGAATTCGGCGGGCGGTTCAATGTCTCCCGCCTGAATGAAGGAGGCCCTGGCGATGTCCGTGATCGGTTTCCCTCTGCTCCTGATCCCCCTGGCGATCTGCAACATCATCGTCTTCCTGATGCCGGGCGTCCTGTTGACGGAGCCCGTTCTCACATTGACCTTGATGTCGGGCGTGTCCTGGACGGTGACGCTCGGGGACACGCTGCTCGCGCTCGGCATCGTCTTGTTGTTGTTCGAAATGATCAGGGCTGTTCGCCCCGACGGCAAGTATCTCACCGATCATCTGCTGTCGCTGGCGTTGTTCGGGGGCGCCGCGGCGGAATTCGTGATGCTGCCGCAATTCGGCTCGTCGACCTACTTCATGCTGACGCTGCTCGCGCTGGTCGATTTTCTCGCCGGCGTCGTCTTGCGTAGGCGAAGGCCGGCTCGCGCGATCGCCGTACCGCCGCAAGGCGTGGCGGAGGAGGCCGACACACGCGAACCGCGCGCTGGTCCGGCGTCCGCATCCGCGGCGGCGTCGATTTCATCGCAAGGGTCTGCCGACGCTTCTGCGCCCGCCGCCGAATCGCTCCCGGAGCAGGCGATCGTTCATGCCGGGACGACCGGAGCCGAACAGCATCCGGATGTTTCCGGCCCGGGCATCCAGCAGCGCAACGACATTTAGAGCCTCGCTTCTGATGGAATCAGAAGCGAGGCTCTATGATATTGATTTGACGCGTTTTCTTCACGCGAACCGGTATCCATCCTCGGGTCAAGCCCGAGGACATGCTTCGCTCGAAAACGCTATAACCTCTCTTCTGATTCCGTCAGCAGCCAAAAGGTCGCCTCAGACGACGCGCAGGAGCCGCGGATCCGTCTGCTCGCCAGCTCGATTCCGCTCGCCCGTCGAATGATAGGCGGCCTGCGCCACCTGCGGCGAAGCACGGCGGAATAACCGCGTCTGTGGACTATGCTCCGCGATGGCGATGAGTTGCGCCACAAAGAACGCATCATGGCGCGTCGCGAAACGCGGAACAGGCTGATGCTCCATCGGCGCGACGGCTGATATTGGGTTGGACCCTGGCGATTTTGTCGCGCGCTCATGGGCCGGCCGCGCGGCGTTGGCGGCGATTCCAGATATCCGGCCCGTTCCCGCGATTATCATCGTCGTCCAGCCTTTCGGGAAATGTGTTGTTCCGGAACATCCTGCCCCGGGTCTGCAACCATCCTCGGCAAAAGCCGTGCCGGAACTTCATTCCCGGGAAGGAAACCCCATTTAAGCTGGGAATGGCGGTTTTTCAGATTGTTCACGAACTTTACCTAGCGTGAACGGGTTGGAACACCCTATTCTTCAGAAGGGAATCACTTGCAGCGTCCCAAAATGAGGCGACCGTGACATCCGCCATTTCACCGGCAGTCAATCCCTCGTCGGGCGCTGATGCGCCACACGCCGCCAACGCGTCCGCTGGCCTGCCCCCGGCAACGCGAGAGCCGCGGTTGTCGGCGATCCTCACAGCGCTCGGCCGTGCCGCGTTCGTATGGGACATTCCAAGCGATGCGATAACCTGGACCGAGGGAATGGCGTCGATCTTTCATGGCATCGACCCGTTCCTGCTCGCAACCGGAGCCCGGTATGGACGCCTGATCGAACCGTCGGGATCGGTCCGCACCGATATCCTGTCGGCCGCGCCAACCGCCCGGCGTCGCCTTGAGGAAGGAGTGCCGTACTTCATCGAATATGGCGTGCGCGCAAGCGCCTCGGCGCCGATGTTGTGGATCGAGGAGGCCGGATGCTGGTTCGCGGACGCCGATGGACGAGCGGTGCGCGTCGAGGGCATCGTGCGGCTGGAGAATGAGCGGCGGGCGCGCGACGAGCAACTGATCAGACTGTCCCGGAACGACGCACTCACCGGTGAGCTTAATCGCACCTATCTGACAGCGGCTCTCGCCGAAGCGATCGAGGAAGCCACGCGCTACCGCTCGCCGGTCGCCTTCATGATGATCGGGATCGATCACCTCGCGCGCATCAATAATGCTTTCGGCTTCGATGTCGCCGATGAGGTGATCAGCGATGTCGCGAGGCGCATCCGAAGGCGGTTGCGCGGCGGCGACATTCTGGGCCGCTTCTCCGGCAACAGGTTCGGGGTGATCCTGAAGAGCTGCGGCCTGGATGAGGTGAGCATCGCCGCCGAACGCCTTCTGGCGGGCATCCGCGAAGAGATCGTGATGACCAAATCCGGCCCCGTTTCGGTTACCGCTTCGATTGGCGCCGTTCTGGCCCCGCGTTATGCGCAGACCGCCGATGAGGCGATCAATCGCGCACAGGAAATCCTCGAGGTTGCGAAGGGCCGCCGCTGCGGTTCGCTCGCGGTGTGGCGACCCGATACCGAGCGCGAAGCGCAGCGCCGGATCAATATCCGGGTGACCGACGAGATCGTCACCGCGTTGAACGAGCGCCGCATCCTCACCGCTTTCGAGCGGGTCGTCGACGCGCGCACGCGCGAAGCGGCGTTTTATGAGTGCCTGGTGCGGATGCAGCAGCAGAATGGTCAGATCCTGCTCGCGCCCGATGTGGTGCCGGTGGCGGAGAAACTTGGCTTGATCCGTCTCGTCGATCATCGCGTGCTCGAGCTTGTGATCGCCGAGCTCGCGGAAACGCCCCACGTCCAGCTCAGTCTCAATATCTCGCCGGAAACCACCATGGACGTCGACTGGTGGGCGGCGATCGAAGCGCTGATGGGTGCTCATCCCGGCGTGGCCGAGCGCCTGATCGTGGAGATTACCGAAACCGCGGCGATTCAGGATATCGACGATGTCCAGCGGTTCGTTACGCGGTTGAAGAATCTGGGCAGCCGCATCGCGATCGACGATTTCGGCGCCGGCTACACCTCGTTCCGGAACCTGCGCAAGCTCGGCGTGGACATCGTCAAGATCGACGGCGCGTTCGTGCAGAACCTGGCGCGCTCCTCCGACGACCGGGCGTTCGTGCAGACATTGATCGATCTTGCGCGCCGGCTCGATATCAGAACGGTCGCCGAATGGGTTCAGGACGAGCAGTCGGCGGCCATGCTGCGGGACTGGGGCTGCGACTTCATTCAGGGCAGGCTGATCGGCCTTGCTTCGCCGTCACGCCCGTGGAGCGGTCCGGCGGCCGTTCCGGCCACGAACTGAAGCTCCTCTCATAGTAGATACCCGTCTTGCCGCTTCTGCCGGGATGACCGGAAAATGCAGCGCGAAGCGCGATAAGGGATGACGCGGCGGTGTGAACTCAGACAACGTCGACGCGGCGGAATCCGTTCCACAGCGCGGTGGCCGCGCCCGACGTCAGCACCGGAAGGACGCGGGCGGTCTGATAGTTTCCGTTGAGGGAAACCCGCGGCAGCGCGGTCGGATGTTCCGCGTTTTCGGGAAAGATCATGCCGGGTCGCGTCGTGACCGCGGTGTTGAAACCGGCCGCCTTGGTCATGGCGAATTCGCGCGCTCCGGCGGCGTTGCGGTCGCCGTAGGGATAGGCGAGATGAACGACCGGACGCTGCAAGACAGCCTCGATCTGTGTCCGGCTGACGGTGATCTCCTCAAGGGCCTCTTCCCCGCTTCGCTTTGCGAGGTTGCAATGACTGACGGTATGCGCGCCGATCGTGACCAGCGGATCGGCGGCGAACGATTTCAGTTCATCCCAGGACAGGCACAGTTCCCGGCTGATGGCGGATTCGTCCACCCCATGACGTGCGCACAGGTCCTCCAGCGCGCGCGCGACCTCGTGGTCGTCGGGCAGCCCGCGCAGCAGATCGTGAATTCGAGAGAACGCTTCTCGCTTTTGCTCGATCGTGCTGGTGTCGAGACTTACGGCGGTGTCGCCGATCGTGCCGTCGATCCGGTCGGCGGCGGCGATGACCCGTTCGAGCGCCACCCACCACAGGCGTCCGGTCTCGCCCGCGAAATCATTGGCGACATAGACGGTGAACGGCGCGTCGTATTCGCGCATTGCGGGTAGCGCAAAGTCGCGATTGTCGCGATAGCCATCGTCAAAGGTGAAGCACGCGAACCGTCGCGAGAAGTCGCGTTGTGTCAGCCGGCGATGCATTTCGTCCGCGGTCACGATGTCGATGCCGCGCGATCGGACATGGGCCAGAACCATGCGCAGAAATTCCGGGGTCACTTCCAGGTGATGATTGGGCTGGAACGGGGCGTTTCGGCGCGGCCGCACATGGTGCAGCATGAAGATCGTTCCGATTCCGGCGAAGACCGGCCGCAGCAGGTGATGGGCGCCGCTGAAGTACAGGGCATCCAATCCGGCCCGGATGACGGCGTTGCGAAGCTGCTTCATTTGACGCGATCGGTCGATCGGACCCCTGTTGTTGAGCGGATATTAGCGATAACGGTTGAATAAACGGTTATCCGGGTCCGTCCGCCGGCGGTGAGGCTCTCGCCGTCATTTCGGTTTGACAGCCCGGCAGGGGTTTGTTTTCTCTGCATTTCATCACGCGTGGCCGACCGAATCGCGTCCGGCTTTACCCGGCGCGCGCTTCCAATTGGACGGCATGATGCGGTCCATCGCAAGCCGGCGGATTTTGCGCGACAGGATATCGAATGCGCGGTTTTTTCAGATGGAGCGGCAAATGGTGGCCGGGTATCATCCCGCTCACGGTTCTTTGGGGGCTGGCCGCGTGGACGACAACGGCCCCGCTGGAAGCCGATTTGAGCGCGCAGGCCGCCGCCGCGCTCAAGGACAGCGTTCTCGATAAAACCACGATCAGCGCCGCCGGACGCGACATCACCTTCTCCGCCGATGCGTTTTCAGAGCAGGAACGCAGCAACGCGGTGGCCTCGGTGGAGGCGGTTCCGGGCGTGCGACGGGTCAACGATCGCACCGCGCTCGTCGCTGAAGCCAAACCGTTCGTCTGGACCATCGAACGCGGGGTTGGAAAGGTGACGCTCGGCGGAAGCGCGCCGTTGCCCGTGGTCAGGAACAAACTGCTGGATGCCGCGCGTGCGAGGTTTGCCGGCATCGACATCGCTGATCGCATGGATTTGAAGCGCGGGGCGTCGCCGCGGTTTGAAGCCGCGGCGATATTGCTGATCGGCGAGACCAGCAAGCTGAAGACCGGCAAGGCGACAATTTCGGATCTGACGGTGAATCTGTCGGGCATGGCGCGTGAACTGGGGGGACGCGAGGCGATAGCCGCGGCGCTGAAGAACCTGCCCGAGGGATACTCGGTCGCCGACGATATACAGGCCCCGCCATACGTCTTCGAGGCCAACAAGGATCCGGTCTCGGGGGTGCTGACATTGACCGGATATGTGCCCGATAATGCGATTCATGCGGCGATCGTCGCATCGGCCGGCCGCAAGTTCGGCGAGAAGATCGTCGATAAGCTCAAGGCGAGTCTCGGTGCGCCGGCAGGCTTCGATGCCGTCGTCACGCGGGCGCTGCGTTCGCTGTCGCGCCTGTCGACGGGAAGACTCGTCGTGTCCGATCGGAATGTCGAACTCTCCGGCGACGCGCTATATGACCTGGCCGGAAAACAGATCCGCGCTGATCTGCCCAAGGATCTGCCGCGCGGCTGGGAGACGAAAACGGACGTTTCAGTCAAGCCGTCGGCGTCCCCGGTCGATCCGACGGTCTGTCAGCAACTGTTCGGCGAGCTTCTGGAAAGGCGCACCATCCAGTTCGAAGCCGGTCAGGCGACATTGCTCCTCGATTCGATCGGCCTGCTGGATCAGTTGACCGAAACCGCGCTCCGTTGCCAGACAGGTATCATCGAGATCGTGGGGCACACCGACAGCGACGGCGACGCTTCGTTCAACCAGACACTATCCGAGCGGCGCGCGCAGGCGGTGGTGGATTTTCTCGTGAAGGCCGGATTGCCTCCTAATCGATTCACGCCGATCGGGCATGGCAGCACTCAGCCGATTGCCGCCAATGATACCGACGAAGGCAAAGCGAAAAACCGGCGTATTGATTTCATTGTGAGGCA
Source organism: Nitrobacter sp. TKz-YC01 (assembly GCF_047824785.1). Classification (GTDB taxonomy): domain Bacteria; phylum Pseudomonadota; class Alphaproteobacteria; order Rhizobiales; family Xanthobacteraceae; genus Nitrobacter. Next base: position 721,496 of record NZ_CP181167.1, read on the forward strand.
GTAAGGATATGGTCTACCTGGCAGGGTTTCACTGGGTTTGGCTGGTTATATCGTTGCTGCTTGGCCTGGCCATGGGCTGGATTGCGGTGGTGCATCGCGGAAGGGGACTCTCGCGGTCAACGGCGCGGTGGCTGTCGGTGATGATCCTGGCGCTGATCGTGGCGGCGGTCATGCACGTTGTTCCAGGCCGGTTCGGTTACTGGCTCGACCTTGGACTGGTGATGCTCGGGGTCTATCTTGTGGGGTGCGCGGTCGGATCGTGGCTGCGCGATGGGGTGGTCTCGCGCCAGTCCTCCGGCGGATCGACGGAGCATTCCAGCGGAACACTTTAATGTGTTGAAATGAAGAGATTTATTGAGGCCGGCCGAATTCTGCTAGGAACCAAAACACGCTAACACCCTGCCACGTGAATGAATGCGGATAGGCGCGACTGCGCCGTGGACCGCATTTCGAGGTTTTCGATGCTCGGATCAATACGCAGAGCGATTTCGATTCTGCGCCGGAAACGAATCCTGCACAAGCTCGGTGTGGTGATCAGCGTCACCGTGATCGCGGCCGCGTTTTACGTGCTCTTCCACATTCTCCGGGACATTGATGTCGAGGAGGTGATGGAGGCCGTCAAGCGGACCGAGTGGCATTCGATCGCGTTGTCGGGCCTGTTCGTGGCCGCGGGCTACTTCACGCTGACCTTCTACGACCTGTTTGCGGTGCGGACCATCGGAATCACCCACGTTCCCTACCGCGTCACGGCGTTCGCCGCCTTCACCAGCTATTCGATCGGCCACAATGTCGGCGCCAGCGTATTCACCGGCGGCGCGGTGCGCTATCGCATCTATTCCGCCTGGGGGATGAATGCGATCGATGTCGCGAAAGTCTGCTTTCTGGCGGGTCTCACCTTCTGGCTCGGCAACGCCGCCGTGCTCGGATTGGGCATTGCCTATCACCCCGAGGCGGCCACCAGCATCGATCAGCTTCCGCCGTGGTTCAATCGGCTGATCGCAATCGCGATCATAGTCGGCCTCATCGCCTATGTGATCTGGGTCGGGATGCGGCCGCGTCGCGTCGGCAGCGGGTCATGGACCGTGGTTCTGCCGGGCGGCCGGCTGACGCTGCTGCAGATTCTTATCGGGATCGTCGATCTGGGATTCTGCGCGCTCGCGATGTACGTGCTGCTGCCCCATCAGCCCAATGTCGGCTTTGTTGTCGTCGCGGTGATCTTCGTGTCCGCCACGTTGCTGGGTTTCGCGAGTCATTCGCCGGGGGGACTCGGCGTGTTCGACGCCGCCATGCTGATCGGCCTGTGGCAGATGGAGAAGAATGATCTTCTGGCCGGGATGCTGCTGTTCCGGCTGCTTTATTATGTCGCGCCGTTCGCGATTTCCATCATCTTGCTGACACTTCGGGAAATTATTGTCAGCGCGCGAATGCGGCGCGTGGGTTACGCGCGGACCGGATCGGACGCCGAGTCCGACAGTAAACTGCCCTATCTGGGAGAGCACGGCGATTCTGGCGCCTGACAGCACTCAAGTGGTTGCGGAGGCAAACGCCGTCCGCGTCCCGGCGTTTGCAGCGAGGTCCACATCCTGGCCGGACCGACTGCGTCATTCCGCGCTCATTCTGCTGGTCGCCGGGCTTGCATTGGCCGCGCTGGTTGTGTTCGGCGGCTTGCAACCTCTGGGTGCGGCCGCCGCTCTTGCCTGCATCGCAGGCGCCGCGCTGGTGCCCTGGCAGGTTCATGATCCGGACGCGTCGCGCGAAATTGAGTTCGGAGCCAACCCGGTCGAGACTGAAGTGGCGCACGCTCTCGTGGCCGGTATGCCGGATCCCAATGTGCTGCTTGATAGGGCCGGCCGCGTCATCCATCTCAATGGCGCGGCGGCGCAACTCGTGCCGGCGCTGCGCCGCAATGAACTCGCGCAGTTCGCGCTGCGCGCGCCCGAAATCGTCACCGCGTTGCGTGAGGCGATCGCGACCCGGGAGGCACGGCGGGCGACCTATCTCAATCATGTTCCGGTCGATCGGTGGATGGAATTGATCATCACGCCGATTCCGGTGCCGACCGCATTCGGCGGCACCGATTATTGCATGCTTTTGACGTTTCACGATCAGACGCCGTTGCGCCGGGTCGAGGAAATGCGCGCCGATTTCGTCGCCAATGCGAGCCACGAGTTGCGCACGCCGCTCGCGGCGCTGTCAGGATTCATCGACACGCTCCAGGGGCCCGCGCGCGAGGACGCCAGGGCGCGCGAGCGGTTTCTCGGTATCATGCACGCGCAGGCGGCGCGGATGGCGCGGCTGATCGATGATCTTTTGTCGCTGTCGCGGGTCGAGCTATCGGTCCATGTGCGCCCGGAGACGATCGTCGATCTCGTTCCGATCGTGTGCGAGGTCGTCGACGGACTTGAGCCGCTCGCGGCGGAACGTCACGTCGAGATCGAAACGGCATTGCCGGAAACCCCGGTGCTGATCTGCGGCGACCGTGAGGAATTACTGCGATTGTTCGAGAACCTGATCGAGAACGCGCTGAAATACGGCGCGTCCGGCGGCCGGGTCACGGTGTCGTCGATGCTCGACGTTTCATCGGAGGGGAACCCGGAATTCCGGGTGGTGGTGCGGGATTTCGGTCCCGGCATCGCGCCTGAGCATCTGCCTCGCCTGACCGAGCGCTTCTATCGGGTCGACGCCGGCGACAGCCGGGCCCAGGGCGGCACGGGCCTTGGCCTGTCGCTGGTGAAACATATCCTCAACAGGCATCGCGGCCGCCTGCTGATCGAGAGCGTGCCCGGGCAGGGCGCGAGCTTCACCGCCGGCTTTCCGCCGGCGAGGGACGCGCCGGAGGCAAGAAGCTGAATAGTTAGAGATGGTTGGCGCTGTCATCCCGTTGTCGTCAAGCGTTCGTAAAAGCAGCATCGGTCGCATCTAGGAAGGCGTCATGAGCGTCCTGCGCTCTGTTCAATGCGAAGGGAGATCGCGCATGAATTTCTTCAAGACCATCGCCGCCGCCGGCCTCGTCGCCGCCTCGGCGTCCGTCTTTTCGGTTCCGGTAAAGGCGGCCGATGTCACCGGTGCGGGAGCGACCTTCCCGTTTCCCGTCTATTCGAAATGGGCTGATGCCTACAAGAAAGAGACCGGCCACGGCGTCAACTATCAGTCGATCGGGTCGGGCGCAGGCATCAAGCAGATCCTCGCCAGGACCGTGACTTTCGGCGCGACCGACGCGCCGCTGAAGGCCGACAAGCTCGAGAAGGATGGCCTCGTGCAGTGGCCGATGGTGATGGGGGCGATCGTGCCCGTTGTGAATATCGAGGGCGTGAAACCCGGCGAACTGGTTCTTTCGGGGGAACTGCTCGGCGATATCTATCTCGGCAAGATCACGAAGTGGGACGATCCTGCGATCGTGAAGCTCAATCCGGGCGTCAAGCTGCCTTCGGCTTCGATCGCGGTGGTGCATCGTTCGGACGGGGCGGGAACCTCGTTCAATTTCACCAACTACCTGTCCAAGGTGAATGCGGAGTGGAAGTCCAGGATCGGTGAGGGCACCGCGGTCGAGTGGCCGACCGGCGTCGGCGCCAAAGGCAATGAAGGGGTTTCCGGCAATGTCGGGCAGACCAGGAACGCGATCGGCTATGTCGAGTACGCCTATGCCAAGCAGAACAAGCTGACCTACACCGCGCTCATCAACAAGGCCGGCAAGGTGGTGCAGCCGGGCATGGCTTCTTTTCAGGCCGCGGCAGCCAATGCCGACTGGACGAGCACGCCAGGCTATCACGTGATCCTGACCGATCAGCCCGGTGAGTCCTCCTGGCCGATCACCGCGGCGACGTTCATCCTGATGTACAGCGAGCCTTCCGATAAAGCGGCGTCCGCCGAGGCGATCAAGTTCTTCAAGTGGGCTTTCGAGAAGGGCGGCGTGATGGCTGAGGAACTCGACTACATTCCGATGCCGGAATCCGTCGTGAAGCAGATCGAAAAAACCTGGACCTCCGAGATCAAAAGCTGATCCTGTGCCGGGGAGCGGCGTCGGGGCGCTTCTCCTCGGGATGGTTGCGGGAAGCTGTTCTCCGTATCCGGATGGTCCGCAGAAAACAGGGGTGGGGCGTGGCGGAAATGGCCGTTCATAGCAGCGCGATCGAACAGGCGGCCTCTCATGACCGCTCCCGTGCGATGGACGCCTTCAAGCTCGGGGACAGGGTCTTCTACTGGATCACGCGCATCAGCGCGATCCTCGTCCTGGTGCTGCTCGGCGGAATCATCATTTCGCTGATCGTGGGTTCCTGGCCCGCGATCATGGAGTTCGGTGGCTCCTTCCTGACGACGCAGCGCTGGGCGCCGTCCGCCGAACCGCCGGTGCTGGGCGCGCTGAGCCCATTGTATGGCACGATCCTGACATCGATCATCGCCATGACCATCGCGATCCCGGTCGGCATCGGCATCGCCGTTTTCCTCACCGAACTGTGTCCGCTGTGGGCGCGGGGCCCGATCGGCATGGCGATCGAGCTGCTCGCGGGCATTCCCTCGATCATTTACGGCATGTGGGGCTTCTTCATCCTCGGCCCGTTCCTCGCCGATACGGTTCAACCCCTTTTCATCGACCTGTTCGACGGCGTGCCGATCCTCGGCTCGATCTTCGGCGGCCCGCCGTCCTATCTGAGCCTGTTCAACGCCTCGCTGATTCTCGCGATCATGGTGCTGCCGTTCATCACCGCGATTTCGCGCGACGTGTTCGCAACCGTGCCGCCGGTCCTCAAGGAGGCGGCCTATGGCGTTGGCTGCACCACCTGGGAAGTCGTCCGCCACGTCGTGCTGCCCTATACGCGCGTCGGCGTGATCGGCGGCGCCATGCTGGCGCTCGGCCGCGCGCTCGGCGAGACGATGGCGGTGACATTCATTATAGGCAACTCGTTCCGGATCTCGCCATCGATCTTCGCGCCGGGCACGACGATTTCGGCGGCGATCGCCAGTGAATTCGCGGAGAGCGACGGCCTGCATCAGGCGAGCCTGATGCTGCTCGGCCTGCTGTTGTTCGTTCTGACATTCTTCGTGCTCGCCGCGGCTCGCCTGATGCTGTTGCGGCTGGAGAAGAAGGCAGGGAAATAGGCATGGCACGGAAAAACAGAAGCCGGGTTTTCGCGGCAGACCAATTCGTTGGCCCGGCCATGATGCCTGTACAGGTCGAGCCATGAATCCGATCTACGCGTCCCGCCGCCGCAGGGACATTATCGTCCGCGCCCTGTGCTTTGCCGCCGCCGCGTTCGGCGTCTCCTGGCTTGGGCTCATTCTGTTCACGCTGTTCTATAACGGCCTCGCCGGGATGAGCTGGCAGCTTTTCATCCAGAATACCCCGCCGCCAGGCGCCTCCGAAGGCGGTCTGCTGAACGCCATCGTCGGCTCGCTCATCATGACCGTGATCGGTGTGGGCGTGGGCGCGCCGATCGGGATGTTCGCGGGCACCTACCTTGCCGAATACGGCAAGCACGATCGCCTCTCGCCGGTTATTCGTTTCATCAACGACATCCTTCTCAGCGCGCCTTCGATCATCATCGGGTTGTTCATCTACGGAGCGGTCGTGGTGCCGATGGGAGGCTTCTCGGCGCTCGCGGGCTCGCTTGCGCTCGCCGTGATCGTGATTCCGGTGGTGGTGCGCACCACCGAGGACATGCTGAACCTGGTGCCGAACTCACTGCGTGAGGCGGCTTCGGCGCTTGGCCTGCCGCGCTCGCTCGTCATCAGGCGCATCGCCTATCGCGCCGCGCGAACCGGCCTGATCACCGGCGTGCTGCTCGCCACCGCGCGCGTCGCCGGCGAGACCGCGCCGTTGCTGTTCACCGCGTTGAGCAATCAGTTCTTCAGCCTAGACCTGACCAATCCGGTCGCGAACCTTCCCGTCACCATCAACAACTTCGTGCAGAGCCCTTACGTCTACTGGAAGCAGCTGGCATGGAGCGCCGCCCTGCTGATCACCCTGGCCGTCCTGGCGCTGAACATCGGCGCGAGATTGATCGGCTCTGAGAGGACTGCGAAATGACCACGGTTTCCACCGCCGCCGCGTCTGGCCCGGCCGTTCCCCCACCGAGGATCGATCCGGAGGTGCCGTCGAAGGTCGCGGCCCGTAACCTCAATTTCTATTACGGCCAGCATCACGCGCTGAAGAACATCAACCTGTCGATCGCCGCCAACCGCGTGACGGCCTTCATCGGTCCGTCGGGGTGTGGAAAGTCGACCCTGCTTCGCATCTTCAACCGCATGTACGACCTCTACCCCGGCCAGCGCGTCGAGGGGCGGGTGTTGCTGGACGACACCGACATCCTGGATCCGAAGCTCGATCTCAATCTTCTGCGTGCGCGGGTCGGCATGGTGTTTCAGAAGCCGACGCCGTTTCCGATGACGATCTATGAGAATATCGCCTTCGGCATCCGCCTCTACGAGAGGCTGCCGAAATCGGAAATGGACGGTCGGGTGGAAAAGGCGCTGCGGGACGGCGCCTTGTGGACCGAGGTCAAGGACAAGCTCAATGCAAGCGGGCTCAGCCTCTCCGGCGGTCAGCAGCAGCGTCTGTGCATCGCGCGCACGGTGGCGGTGCGGCCGGAAGTGATCCTGTTCGATGAGCCGTGCTCGGCGCTCGACCCGATCTCGACGGCCAAGGTTGAAGAGCTGATCGCCGAACTCAAAGCGCATTACACGATCGCGATCGTCACCCACAACATGCAGCAGGCGGCGCGCGTATCGGATTACACCTCGTTCATGTATCTCGGCGAGATGATCGAGTTCGGCCCGACTGACAAGCTGTTCACATCGCCGTCGGATCGCCGCACCCAGGATTACATCACCGGCCGTTTCGGCTGAGGCTGCGCGCGGAATCGCGGGGAGAAACTTGATATGGCTTTTGAACACACCGCAAAGGCTTTCGACGACGATCTCCAGGAGCTGACGCGGCTGGTTTCCGAAATGGGCGGACTGGCTGAACGGCAGATCGTGGAGTCGCTGGACGCGCTGATCCGCCGCGACGCCGCTTTGGGCGATCGCGTCGTGGTCGCCGATTCCGAGATCGACCAGTTGCAGCGCATGATCGAGGAGCGCGCCGTGCTCACCATCGCGCGGCGGCAGCCGATGGCGGTGGATCTGCGCGAGATCGTCGGCGCCATGCGGGTCGCGATCGATCTGGAGCGCATCGGCGATCTCGCCAAGAACATGGGCAAGCGCGTGGTCGCGATCGACAGCGATTTCCGTCCGCTGAAACTGATCCGCGGCCTTGAGCATATGACCGATCTGGTGCGGTCGCAGGTCAAGTCGGTGCTCGACGCCTATGCGGCGCACGACCTGCCCGCGGCGATGGCGGTCTGGAAAGGGGATGAGGAGGTGGACGCGATCTGCACCTCCCTGTTCCGCGAACTCCTTACGTACATGATGGAAGACCCGCGCAACATCGGGTTCTGCATTCACCTGATGTTCTGCGCCAAGAATATCGAGCGGATCGGCGACCACGCCACCAATATCGCGGAGACGGTGTTCTACATGATCGAGGGTCAGCAGATCCTCGACAAGCGTCCCAAGGGGGACATGACAGGTTTCGCATCGGCGGCTCCGGGAAACTGAAACGGGATCAGGCGAGACACGATGGGTGCACGCATTCTGGTAGTTGAAGACGAGGAAGCGCTGACGACGCTGCTGCGCTACAATCTTGAAGCGGAAGGTTATGAAGTCGAAACGGTCGTGCGGGGCGATGAGGCGGATACCCGGCTGAAAGAGCGCATCCCCGACCTTGTGGTGCTGGACTGGATGCTGCCGGGCCTGTCCGGCATCGAGCTGTGCCGCCGGCTGCGGGCCCGTTCCGACACCAGGCAGCTTCCGATCATCATGCTCACCGCGCGCGGCGAGGAGAGCGAGCGGGTGCGGGGGCTCGCGACCGGCGCGGATGATTACGTGGTCAAACCGTTCTCGGTGCCGGAGCTGCTGGCGCGGGTGAAAAGCCTGCTGCGGCGCGCGAGCCCGGCGCGGCTGGCGTCGGTCCTGAGCTTTGGCGACATAGAACTCGACCGCGATCGGCACCGTGTCGCGCGTTCCGGCCGTCCGGTCGATCTTGGCCCGACCGAGTATCGGCTGCTGGAGTTTTTTCTCGAGCATCCCGGCCGGGTGTTCAGCCGCGAGCAATTGCTCGACAGCGTCTGGGGCCGTGATGTCTATATCGACGAGCGCACCGTCGACGTTCACATCGGACGGCTGCGCAAGCTGCTCAATCCCGACGGCGAGCTGGATCCGATCCGCACGGTGCGTGGCGCGGGCTACGCGCTGGACGAGCAGTTCGCAAGCGGGGCCGGGTAAGCGCTCCCGGATTCTTATTCGACGCGTTTTCTTCACGCGAACCGGCGCCCGCTTCGCTCGCAAACGCTAGAGCATCGGACCCGAAAGTGGGAACCGGTTTCGGGATAAATCTGATGCTCGATCAATTAACTGGAGTGGCGGCGCTGGTTCCATTTGACCGGCCGCCGCTCTAGAGTCTGGTTCAACTGCGTTGAATCAGACTCGTCGCTTATTTTTTGTTCGAGCATGATCTTTTCCGAAAACCGGTTTCCACTTTGCGCTGGCGCGGCCCTTCGGGTCGGGATCATGCTCTATAGCCGCGGATTTACGATTCCCGTCGCAACGCGGAGATGACCGGTTCAGGCCCGGCTATGACGGGATCTGGAGGTACGCTGTGATTACCGCGTCTTCGGCGATTGGCGGCGGCGGTCGGCGGCGGGCTGATAGGCGATGCGTGAGTGGTGCGCGCAATAGGGAAGGCCGGTGAGAGCCTTGCCGCCGCAGAAAAAGAACTCCGGGCTCGCGGGGTCGCCGACCGGCCAGTGGCAGGTGGCTTCGCTGAGTTCGAGCAGCGATCGCCGCTGGCTCATGGGCACGACATTGTCGTAGGCGATCGGGTCGGCTTCGATCTCGACCTCGAAAGCTTGCGCGAGCGCGGTATTGCCTCGCGAGACAGGGCGGGACACCCGCACCATGTGCTGGGCGGGGCGGGCCTTGCGCGTCCGGGGCACGGTGGACGACGGGCTCTTGGCGCGGCCCGAAAGGCCCAGCCGATGCACCTTGCCGATCACCGCGTTGCGGGTCACGTTGCCGAGTTCGGCGGCGATCTGGCTTGCGGAGAGGCCCGCTTCCCAAAGCTTCTTCAGCTGTTCGACGCGATCGTCGGTCCAGGTTATCACCGTCATCGCACATTATTCCCTTGTGTAATGCGTGCCTCCCCAAGGCCGCGCATCTAAGCGCCCCCGAAAAACCCGTGCCGACAGAATCCCTTAGCCCTCGCCGGGCGGGAAAACGCCCGGGCGCTTACGCTGACAACAGGAACCGATCGAGGATCAAAACGCCGCACGAGATGTCGTATTCGACGGGCCCAACGCTACAATATGCCGTGACTCACGCGCAAGAGTCGGGCCTTGCGGCGTCCACATCTTATGCAGGAAAAACGAGAAGAACCGCTCATTCTGCGACTTTCCCGCATCACCGCCGCGCAAATGGAATATTGACAGTGATCGCCGCGCACCTAGAATAACCGTCGTGTGCCGCCTCGAAAGGCGGCACATTTCGTTTCGGGGCTGACAGTTCATTTTCTGAGCTGACAGTTCACGGATCGCGCCACGGCGCAGTCGGGCCGATCCGCTCCCACCATCCAACCGGCAAACCGTCATGACCACAGCCGCGGCATCTCATCTGTTGCCCGTTTTCGCAAGGGCCGATCTCTCGTTCGAGAGCGGCGAAGGAGCCTGGCTGCTCGGCTCGGACGGCGGACGTTATCTCGATTTCACCAGCGGCGTTGCCGTGAATGCGCTGGGTCATTGCCACCCGCATCTCGTCGCCGCCCTTCAGGCGCAGGCGGCGAAGCTGTGGCACATCTCGAACCTGTTCAAGTCGCCCGACGGTGAGCGTCTGGCGGCGCGACTCTGCGAGCAGAGCTTCGCCGATTTCGTCTTCTTCGCCAATTCCGGCGCCGAGGCGGTGGAATGCGCCATCAAGATCGTGCGCCGTTATCATGCCGGCAGAGGCAATCCGGAGCGCTATCGGATTGTCACCTTCGAGGGCGCCTTTCACGGCCGCACGCTGGCGATGCTGGCCGCCACCGGCTCGAAAAAATACCTCGAAGGATACGGGCCACCCGCTGACGGCTTTGACCAGGTGCCGCTCGACGATATCGAAGCCGTGAAGAAGGCGATCGGTCCCGAGACCGCCGGCATCCTGATCGAGCCGTTGCAAGGCGAAGGCGGCGTGCGCGAGCCGCCTCCTGCGTTCTTCCGGGCGCTGCGCCAGCTTTGCGACGAGCGCGGCCTGCTGCTGGCGTTCGACGAGGTGCAGACCGGCATGGGCCGCACCGGCGATCTGTTCGCCTACAGGCGCATCGGCGTCGCGCCGGACGTGATGTCGCTGGCGAAAGCGCTCGGCGGCGGTTTTCCGATCGGCGCCTGTCTTGCGACGGCGGAAGCCGCGTCGGGCATGACTCCGGGCTCGCACGGTTCGACCTTTGGCGGTAATCCGCTGGCGGTGGCGGCGGCTCATGCCGTGCTCGACGTGATGCTCGCGCCCGGCTTCTTCGAGCGGACGCAAAAGATGTCGCTGCTGTTGAAACAGAAGCTGGCCTCGGTCGTCGATCGATATCCCGATGTGCTGAGCGAGGTGCGCGGCGAGGGGCTTCTGATCGGCCTCAAGGCCGTCGTTCCGTCGGGGGATCTGGTCAGCGCGTTGCGTGAGGAAAAGCTCCTGACCGTGGGCGCCGGCGAAAACGTCGTGCGCCTGCTGCCGCCGCTGATCATCGGCGAGGCGGAGATCAACGAGGCGGCGCAGCGGCTGGAGCGGGCCTGCGTCAGGCTGTCGGGCGCATCCGCCAACAAGGAAGCCGCGCAATGAGCAAAGCGCCAAAGCATTTTCTCGACCTGCTCGACATGCCGGCCGGAGAGTTGCGCGCGATCCTCGACGCCAGCGTCGCGATGAAGAAGCGGCGCAAGGATGGTCTGATCGCCGACCGGCCGCTCGCGGGCAAGACGCTGGCGATGATCTTCGACAAGCCCTCGACACGCACCCGCGTGTCGTTCGACGTCGGCATGCGCCAGCTTGGCGGCGAGGCGATCATGCTGACCGGCGCGGAAATGCAGCTCGGACGCGGCGAGACCATCGCGGATACCGCGAAGGTTCTGTCGCGCTTCGTCGATATCATCATGATCCGCATCCTCAGCCACGACGCGCTGACGGAGCTCGCGGCTCATGCCACCGTGCCCGTCATCAACGGACTGACGCGGCGCTCGCATCCCTGCCAGGTGATGGCCGACGTGATGACTTTCGAGGAGCATCGCGGTCCGATCGCGGGGCGGACCGTGGCGTGGACCGGCGACGACAACAACGTGCTGGCGTCGTGGGCGCATGCGGCGGAGCGCTTCAGCTTCAATCTCCATGTCGCGACCCCGCAGGAGTTGGCGCCGAACAAGCCGCTGAAGGATTGGATCAGGACGAGCGGGGCTCAGATCAGGCTCGGCACCGACCCCGAAGCGGCGGTGCGCGGCGCTGACTGCGTCGTCACCGACACCTGGGTGTCGATGGGCGACAAGGACGGCGAGCACCGTCACAATCTGCTCAGGCCCTACCAGGTCAATGCGGAACTGATGCGTCTCGCCAAGCCTGACGCGCTGTTCATGCATTGCCTGCCGGCGCACCGTGGCGAAGAGGTCACCGACGAGGTCATCGACGGGCCGCAATCGGTGGTGTTTGACGAGGCCGAAAATCGCCTGCACGCACAGAAGGGCATTCTGGCCTGGTGTCTCGGCGCGGGCGGGTAGCGATCGATTCCAATATTTGAGACGCGGGATGCGGGCGGAAAACCGCTACACACTTTTCCTCATCCCGTTCTAGCCTGACCGACGCTCGTTGCGGGGAGCACGAGATTGCAGGGCGCGGATGCGGTCGGCCAGCGTACTGACCGGAATCGTCCCGGCCGAACCATTGGCGGTTTTGGTGGCCTTGGCGGAACCGGGAGCTGATGCCGCCAGGATGGTTTCGATCGGTGAATCCGGCCCCTCGATGGTCATAGCGAGCCTTGCGACCTCGGCGGCGATGTCATTGATGTGCTCGCGCAGCAGCGTGTTTTCCATCTGCTCGACCGTGCCGGATTCCGTCTGACGCTGGAGCACGTTGATGTCGCGCTGCAATTTGGCTCGCTCGTCGTGGGCGGCGCGCAGCGCCCGTTCGGTCGCCAGCATTTCGTTGCGCAGCGTATCGATCAGCGGAGACTTGCTGCCGGTCAGCGACGCAATTTCGTCGCGCAACTCATTGTTGGCGCGCTCCGCGGCGGTTTTCGCTCGTCGCAACTCACTGTTCTTCGCATTTCGCTCGGTGAGCGCGTTGGCCTGCGCGGCGAGGTCGGCTTCGAGTGCTCTGACCCGGCCGCCGAGCCTTTCCGCGTCCTTCGTTTTGTCGATGAGCTGGGTGTCAATGTTGACGATGCGCTGGCTCAGATTCTCGACGTGCTTGCGCGCGTCGTCACGTTCCCGGGCAACGGTTGCCGTTTCATCGCGCTGTTGCTCAAGCCGTGCTTGCGTGGAGGCGAGTTCGTTTTCGACCTCGTTGAGGCGGCTCTGCAATCGCTCGATCTGCGCGCGCACCACGAACAGTTCGGCTTGTCGGCTCTCGGCAGTCACCGAGCGCTCCGACAATTCCTGACGGAGTCTTCCGAGGTCGTTCTGCCGCTCGGCGAGCGTCTGCTCCACGCTCCGCAGCGTTTCGGCCCTGGCGGCAAGTTCCTGCTCGGCGGACTGCAGGCGCTCTCCCACCGTTTTCCCGCGTCCTTCCAGGCCGAATATCCTCTCGTTCTTCTCGCCGAGCTCCATCTTCAGGCGGTTGATGGCCTCGGCCTTCTTGCCGAGCTCAGCGGACTGGCTGGCGACCTTTCTCTTGAGCTGGTCGACCTTCATCTCCAGCCGCCGCGCCGACATCGCGAATTCGGCGCGCAACTGATCCCTGTCGGCCTGGATTTCAGCCATCGACATCGGGGTGGCGGCTTCCATGCGTTTGATGGTGAGGCGGACGGCGCGATCATGCACGAGCGGCATGACCATCAGCCCGCACAGCATCGAAACCAGAAAACCGATCGCCAGATACATGATCGGCTCGACCATGAGAAACGCTCCACAACCCCGGACAGGCCCGGCAAGGATCTGGTTACCATGCCATGGGCGGCCGGCCGAACGCCAGCGTCCGCAAAAATGCTTCATGGCGTTTTCGAGCGAAGCCTGGGCCTGACTTGTCCCTTGGGCCTGGGCCCTAAAAGGACGGATGCCGGTTCGCGTGAAGAAAACGCCTCCAACCAATATCATGGAGCCTTGCTTCTGATTTCATCAGAAACAAAAAGGCTCCGGGCCAAAGCAACCTGCGCATTCGCTCGTGCGAGAGCCGCAGCCCCTGATGCGGAGTACCCGCTAGAGCGTTTTCGAGCGAAGTGGAAACCGGTTCGCGTGAAGAAAACGCGTCAAAACAATAATCTAGAGCCTCGCTTCTGATTCAATCAGAAGCGAACATGCTCTAGGCGATCAGAATGGGTTCCAGGTCGCTTGCGGGGTATATTTCAGGTAGCCGACATTGGCTCCGAGCCGCAGCCCGAGACCTGAGCGGATCGGCACCAGCACGATGTTGTTTGCGGTCAGCGCCGTCATTCCGAAGCCGCCGACGATATAGGCGGAGCCGTCGATGCCGACGAAACGCTGATAGATCGCGTTCGTGGCGGGCAGGTTGTAGACCAGCGTCATGGTGCGGGCGCCGTCGCCGCCCCAGTCGAAGCCGACGGACGGCCCCTGCCAATAGACTTTCAGATCGCCGGCATTCTTGGTGTAGAGGGTGCCCTCGCCGTAGCGCAGGCCCGCCACGAAGGCCCCCGAGCCTTCCTCGCCCAGGATGTAGCCGTTCGGCAGGCCCCACTGACTCACCGCACGCTCGATGACGGATGCGAGACCTCGCGAGACGTTGCCAAAGAACCGGGTTCCGGATTTGAGGAGTTCATCCGACGAATAGGTGACGGGAGCGCCGTTCCGTTGCGCCGGCGGCGCCTGGTACGGCTGTGCTTGGTACGGTTGCGCCGGCGGCGCCTGGTACGGCGCCGATTGCTGGGCGGAAGCCGGCAAAATCCCGAATATCACCGCAGCGAGCGCGGTCGCTGCAAGGCGCGAAATGAAAATCATGCAAAGCACCCCAAACAAAGCACCCCAAATAAGAATCCCAAGTAGCAAAACCTGTCACGGCGTCCTTAACGAGATGCTGACACGCGGTCCGTAGGATGCGGCGATCAACCCCCCGACTCACGCGTTATCGGCACCAAGTATGACGGCACGGCGGCAGGAAAGGAATGGCTTGCGTCTCGCGATCGCCGCGATCGCCTCGCTGGGTTGCGGGTCAGCTCTTCCCGGCCTCGATCTGACGGCCCTGGCCGCCACCTCCGAACGGGTCGTGGTTGACCGGTATACCGGACTTGCGATCGGCGGGTTCGATCCCGTGGCGTTTTTTACCGACGCGCGGCCGGTGCAAGGCGTCTCCGAGTTCGAGGTGTCGCATGACGGCGTCATCTGGCGCTTCAGCAATCCCAGCAATCGCGCTTTTTTTATCGCCAACCCCGATGTCTATAGTCCGCGTTTCGGCGGATACGATCCGGTGGACATCGCCCGGGGCGTGACCCGCGCCGGGACCGCGCGATTGTGGCTGATTGTCGGCGAGCGGCTTTACCTGTTCGGCCATGAGGACACCCGCGCGGCTTTCGCCGCTGATCCGGCGCGTTATCTGCGCGAGGCGACGCGCCGCTGGGCCGCGCTCAAGGAGATGCTCGCGCAATAGAGCCTTTCCGCTTCTGATCGTATCAGAAGCCTACCTCTGGATCGTTGTTTTAACGCGTTTTCTTCACGCGAACCGGCATCCATTTCGCTCGAAACGCTATAGGGGAGCGGCGGAAGGGTCGCCCCAGGCGATAAACCCAGGCACCAGAAATCCCTCTCGCGCCTCACCGAAACGCAGCGGCGCACCCGATTCGTCCGTGACCTTGCCGCCGGCGGCGGTGACCAGGGCATGGCCTGCCGCGACGTCCCATTCGCAGGTCGGGGCGAGGCGCGGGTAGATATCGGCGCGGCCTTCCGCGATCCGGCAGAACTTGACGGCGGAACCGAGCGGCTTGCGCACCGCGCCCGGCCTTTGGGAGATGAAGGCGTCCGACCGGCTGTCGGCGTGGGAGCGGCTGACGGCGGCGATCCATTGAGAGCCTGATCCGGGAAACGGCCGTGTCCTGATCGGCTCGGCGACGCCGGCGCCGGTGTCGGAGACGGCCGTGAGGCGCTCCGCGCCGCGCCCGACAACGCCGCGCCAGATCGACCCGAGCGCCGGCGCGCCGATGATGCCGAGCAGCGGCACCCCGTCCGTCACGATCGCGAGGTTCACGGTGTATTCGTTGCGGCCGGCGATGAACTCCTTGGTGCCGTCCAGCGGATCGATCACGAACAGGCTTCCGGAATAAGGTGGTGTCGCGAGATGCGCGCGCTCCTCGGAGAGCACCGGAATATCGGGGCAGAGTCGCGCGAGTCCTTCGGCGATCACGTTGTCAGAGGCGAGATCTGCATCCGTGACGGGAGAGCCGTCGATCTTGCCGCCTGTCGTCATGCGGTCGCGATTGACCGAGAGCACGGCGGCGCCGGCTTTCGCGACCAGGCCGGTGAGCAACCCCATCAGCGCCGCGGCGGATTGAGCGTCGATCACCGGCATGTTCGAAGCGTCCTTGCGCGTCCCGGGAGGGCGGCTGCCGCCGCCTCAAGGTGGCAGCGCAGGCTCAGGCCGTGTATCAAACCCTGAAGGTCGTTTGATTCGCCGTGTCCGCGCGCCGCGGAGTTGCCGAAACAGATCCCAGGAACAGGTTTTATGTATGGCACATCGTCTCCCGGTCCCGCTCCCGACGCGCTCGAACTCGCTGCGTTGCTCTGTTCGCGCGTCTGTCACGATCTCATTAGTCCCGTGGGCGCAATCGTCAACGGACTTGAGGTGCTGGACGACGATCCAAAGCCGGACGATCGCGAATTCGCCCTCGATCTGATCCGCAAGAGCGCCAGAACCGCGTCGGCGCGGCTGCAGTTTTGCCGTCTCGCCTTCGGGGCGGCGGGATCGGTCAGCGCGCAGATCGACCTGGGCGATGCGCAGAACATCGCGAAGGGTCATTTCGAGGACGGCAAGATCACGCTCGCATGGAATCTACCGCGCCTGCTGCTGCCGAAGAACAGGGTAAAACTGCTGCTCAACCTGCTGGTGATCGCGCAGCAGACGATTCCCCGCGGAGGGGTACTGACGGTCGACCCGCTCGGTGAGGGTGAGACCATGGGCTTTCAGATCACCGCCGCCGGGCTCAATGCCCGCGTGTCGCAGCCCGTCGCCGAGCTTCTGGCGTCCGGTCCGACCGGAGCCGTCGATGCCCACGCGGTTCAGCCCTATTACACACGTCTTTTGGCCGACGCCTGCGGCATCAGCATCTCCCTGGTCGCCGAGGGTGACAAGGTGGTCGCGACCGCCCGTTAGAGCGTTTTCGAGCGAAGCGGCATCTGCTTTTGCGAAATACGCGCTGGGCGCGTTCTTTCTGATCTGCTCAACCAATATTAACGCTTTGCCTTGAAACTGGCCCCGCTGTGAAAGGCGCGATCGCGGCGCCTCGGCGTTTCGAAGGCCAGAAGGCTATGGATGATCTCCTCTGCGAATTCCTGACCGAGACCAACGAGAGTCTCGATACGGTCGACAATCAGCTCGTCCGGTTCGAGCAAGACCCGAACAATGCGAAGATATTGGATAACATCTTCCGGCTGGTCCATACCATCAAGGGTACATGCGGTTTTCTGGGCCTGCCGAGGCTAGAGGCGCTCGCTCATGCGGCGGAGACGCTGATGGGCAAGTTTCGCGACGGCATGGCGGTGACCGGCGAGGCCGTGACGCTCATCCTGTCCACGATCGATCGCATCAAGGATATCCTGGGTCAGCTCGAAGCGAGCGGGACTGAGCCGGAGGGAGCCGATGCCGATCTGATCGATGCACTGCATCGCATGGCCGAGCGTGATCCATCGGGGCCGGCTGCCGAGCTTTCCGAAACGTCGCCGCCATGTGACATAGCGGGAACGCTTCCCCACCAGATTCTCGAACGGCCTCTGCGCCCCGGCGAGGTCTCGCTTGATGATCTCGAGCGCGCGTTCCGCGAGACGGAGGTGGAGTCGATCGCGCCCGCTTCCCAGCCCGCGCCGGCAGCGCCGGTTGCTTCGAAGCCGGTGGCAACGGCTGCTCCGAAGAAAGCGGAGGATACGCCGGAAGGCGACCGGGTCGCCAACCAGTCGATTCGCGTCAACGTCGATACGCTTGAGCACCTGATGACGATGGTGTCCGAGCTCGTGCTGACGCGCAACCAGTTGCTCGAGATCAGCCGCCGCCACGAGGACACCGAATTCAAGGTGCCGCTGCAACGGCTGTCCAACGTCACCGCCGAGCTGCAGGAAGGGGTGATGAAGACGCGGATGCAGCCGATCGGCAACGCCTGGCAGAAACTGCCGCGCATCGTGCGCGATCTCTCCAGCGAACTCGGCAAGCAGATCGAGCTCGAAATGCATGGCGCTGACACCGAGCTCGACCGCCAGGTTCTGGATCTCGTCAAGGATCCGCTGACGCACATGGTACGGAATTCCGCCGATCATGGCCTGGAAACACCGGCGGAGCGCATCAGGGCGGGAAAGCCGGAGCAGGGCACGATCCGTCTTTCGGCGTATCACGAGGGCGGCCACATCATCATCTGCATCGCCGACAACGGCCGCGGCCTCGATACCGAACGCATCAAGGCCAAGGCGCTTCAAAACGGCCTGGCGAGCGAAGCCGAAATCGAAAGGATGACCGAGGCGCAGATTCACAAGTTCATCTTCGCTCCGGGATTCTCGACCGCCGCGGCTGTGACCAGCGTCTCCGGACGCGGCGTCGGCATGGACGTGGTGCGGACCAATATCGATCAGATCGGCGGCGCCATCGACATCAAGTCGGTGGCCGGCGAAGGGTCCAGCGTCATCATCAAGATTCCGCTGACGCTGGCGATCGTGTCGGCGCTGATCGTGGAGGCCGCGGGCGAGCGCTTCGCGATACCGCAGCTTTCGGTGGTCGAACTGGTGCGCGCGCGCGCCAATTCTGAGCATCGTATCGAGCGGATCAGGGACACGCCGGTGCTGCGGCTGCGCAACAAGCTTTTGCCGTTGATGCACTTGAAGAGGCTTCTGAAGATCGACGACGGCGCGGACAGCGATCCCGAGAACGGCTTCATCGTGGTGACGCAGGTCGGCAACCAGACCTTCGGCATCGTCGTGGACGGCGTGTTCCATACCGAGGAGATCGTGGTCAAGCCGATGTCGACCATGCTGCGGCATATCGGCATGTTCTCGGGCAACACCATCCTGGGCGACGGCGCCGTGATCATGATCATCGACCCGAACGGGATAGCCCACGCGCTGGGCGCATCGGTCGTGACTCAGCAGGAGATCGCCGATGACAACGCCGCGCGCGCCGGCGCCGCCGAGCGGACATCGCTTCTGGTATTCCGCGCCGGATCGGATCAGCCGAGGGCCGTGCCGCTCGCGCTCGTCACCCGGCTTGAGGAGATCGCCGTCGCCAAGATCGAGATCTCCGACGGCCGCCATATGGTGCAGTACCGCGACCAGCTCATGCCGCTGGTGCGGATGGATGGCGTTTCGATCGGAACGGACGGGACGCAGCCGGTCCTGGTGTTCGCTGATGACGGCCGGGCAGCCGGACTCGTGGTCAATGAAATCATCGACATCGTCGAGGAACGTCTGAACATCGAGGTGGCGAGCAGCAGGCCAGGCGTCCTCGGTTCCGCCATCATCAAGGGACGGGCGACGGATGTGATCGACATCGGTCATTTCCTGCCGATGGCCTTCGCCGACTGGTTCAGGCGCAAGGAGATGCGCGCGGCCGCCACCGCGCGATCGGTGCTGCTGGTGGATGACAGCGCCTTCTTCCGCAACATGCTCGCGCCGGTTCTCAAGGCCGCGGGCTATCAGGTCCGGCTCGCGACCAACGCGCAGGAGGGGCTTCTCGCGCTGCGCTCGGGTCAGGAATTCGACGCGATTCTCACGGATATCGAGATGCCGGACATGAACGGATTCGAGTTCGCGGAGACGGTGCGCTCCGATGATCGATTGAGCGACACCCCGATCATCGCGCTGTCGTCGATGATTTCTCCGGCCGCGATCGAGCGGGGCCGTCAGGCCGGCTTCCACGACTACGTCGCCAAGTTCGACCGGCCTGGCCTGATTGCCGCATTGAAAGAGCAGACCGCCGAAATTGGCCGGGCGGCATGAGGGACCGGAACATGACCACCGTCAATCAAGCCAATGAAAGCGCGCTTACCGAATACGTCACCGCGACGATCGGCGGGCAGTTGTTCGGACTGCCGATTTCACGGGTGCAGGACGTGTTCAAGCCGGAACGTCTGACACGCGTGCCGCTGGCCTCGAACGATATCGCGGGCGTTCTGAATCTGCGCGGCCGTATCGTCACCGCGATCGATATGCGCGCCCGGCTCAGGCTTCCCAAGGGGGAGGCCGATCGCCGGCCCATGGCCGTCGGTGTCGAACTGCGCGGCGAGTCCTACGGACTTCTGATCGACTCGATCGGCGAGGTCATGAAACTCCCGGATGAAGGCCGCGAGGTCAATCCGGCCAATCTCGACCGGCGGACGGCGGAACTGTCGGCGGGCGTGTATCGGCTGGACGGGCAGTTGATGGTCGTTCTCGATGTCGATCGCGTTCTGGAAATTGCACCGGACAAGCTTGCAGCTTGACCACGGCGGCGCGGGCGCGTCGGCCAAGGAGGCGCTGAGAGAACATGGAGACCAAAATGAAAACCTGTCTGATCGTCGATGATTCGAGTGTCATTCGCAAGGTCGCGCGACGCATCCTGGAAGGCTTCAACTTCCGCATCGTCGAGGCGGAGAATGGCGAGAAGGCGCTGGAGGCTTGCAGGCTTCAACTCCCTGACGCCGTGCTTCTGGACTGGAACATGCCGGTCATGGACGGCTACGAATTTCTTCGCAATCTGCGCCGGATGCCCGGCGGCGATCAGCCGAAGGTGGTGTTCTGCACCACGGAGAACGATGTGGCGCACATCGCCCGCGCGCTCCACGCCGGCGCCAACGAATACATCATGAAGCCGTTCGACAAGGATATCGTGACGGCGAAATTTCAGGAAATCGGCCTGATCTGAATCTCGTCGCGATCCGGCCGGATATTTCCATCTTGCGCGTAATGGGCATGAGTACTGCTGTGACAAGTCCGGTGGCTCTGGATTCGGGAAAGCTGGAGCCGCTACGTGTCATGGTGGTCGATGACTCCGTCGTTATCCGCGGGCTGATTTCCAGATGGATCGAGGCCGAGCCCGACATGATGGTCGCGGCCTCGCTTCGCACCGGCCGCGACGCCGTCAACCAGGTCGAGCGCGCTGATCCGGACGTCGTGGTCCTCGATATCGAAATGCCCGAACTCGACGGCATTTCCGCGCTGCCGCAACTGCTGGCCAGGAAGCGCAGCCTCATCGTCATCATGGCCTCGACGCTGACCCGCCGCAACGCGGAGATCAGTTTCAAGGCGCTGTCGCTCGGCGCATCCGATTACATTCCGAAGCCCGAGAGCACGCGCGAGGTCGCGGCAGCCGATATCTTCAGGCACGAGCTGATGCAGAAGATCCGGCATCTCGCCGCGAAACGCCGTCGTCCGGCGGCGGTCGCTTCGCCGCCGCTAGTCCAGCGCGAACAGCAACCGCGTTTTGCTCAAGCCGCTCGCGCGATGAGCCGCCCTCCGCCCGCGCTGCGTCCCTTCAGCGCGCACATCCCGCGCGCGCTGCTGATCGGCTCGTCCACGGGCGGGCCGCAGGCGCTGATGACTCTGGTGGCCGCTATAGGACCGGTGATCGACCGCTGTCCGGTGCTGATCACCCAGCACATGCCTCCGACGTTCACCACCATTCTCGCCGAGCATCTGGCGCGGGCCGCAGGGCGCCCCGCGCATGAGGGCGTGGATCAGGAGATCGTGAAGCAGGGCCATATCTATCTCGCACCCGGCGGCCGTCACATGCGGGTGGCGAGAAAAGGAGCGGACGCGGTCATCGTTCTGGATGACGGCCCGGCGGTGAATTTCTGCAAGCCGGCCGTCGATCCTTTGTTCATGTCGGCGATCGATGTCTGGCAGGGCGGCGCGATGGCCGTGATCCTGACCGGAATGGGGTCCGACGGAATGCGCGGCGGCACGCAGATTGTCGCCGCGGGCGGGAACGTTATCGCCCAGGACGAAGCAAGCAGCGTGGTGTGGGGAATGCCGGGCGCCGCCGTTCAGGCCGGAATTTGCGCGGCCGTTCTGCCGCTTCAACAGATCGCTCCAAGGCTGGTTCGACTATTCGCGGGAGACCGTTTGTGACACCGCTTGATTTCGAGTACCTGCGCAAGTTGCTGAAGGAACGCTCCGGCCTCGACCTTGCCGCCGAGAAGCAATATCTGGTCGAGAGCCGGCTGACTCCGCTCGCACGCAAGGCCGGCCTCTCGGGTATCGGCGACCTCGTGCAGAAAATGAAGACCGGCGCCGCGGCCCTGACGATCGACGTCGTCGAGGCGATGACCACCAACGAAACCTTCTTCTTTCGCGACAAGACGCCGTTCGAGCATCTGCGCGAGACCGTGATCCCGGCGCTGCTTCAGGCCCGCGCTGCTCGCCGGCACTTGCGGATCTGGTGCGCCGCGGGTTCGACCGGGCAGGAGCCGTATTCGATCGCGATGTGCCTGAAGGAATACGGTCCGACGCTCACGGGCTGGCGCACCGAGATCATCGCCACTGATCTTTCGAACGAGGTGCTCGAAAAATCGCGCGCCGGTCTCTACAGTCAGTTCGAAGTGCAGCGCGGATTGCCCATTCAACTGCTGATCAAGTATTTCAAGCAGGTCGGCGAACTCTGGCAGATCAACCCCGACATCCGCGCGATGGTTCAGCACCGCCAACTCAACCTGTTGCAGGATTTTTCCCATCTTGGGGTCTTCGATGTGATCTTCTGCCGCAACGTGCTGATCTATTTCGATCAGCAAACCAAAACCGGCGTCTTCACGCGGCTCGCAAGGCAGGTGGAGGCTGATGGTTTTCTTGCGCTCGGCGCCGCCGAAACCGTGGTCGGGCTGACCGACGCGTTCAAACCTCACCCCGACAGGCGCGGGCTTTATCGGCCCAATCGCGTTTCCCCGCCTTCGCGGGCGGCGGGAATGCCGCCACCCAGAGCGGCGGCCGGCGGGTAGAGCGTTTTCAAGCGAAGTGGATACCGGTTCGCATGAAGAAAACGCGTTAAATCAGAATCATAGAGCGTTTTCGAGCGAAGTGGATACCGGTTCGCGTGAAGAAAACGCGTCAAACCAGAATCATAGAGCCTCGCTTCTGATTCCATCAGAAGCGGAAAGGCTCTATGGCGTTTTCGAGCGAAGTGGATACCGGTTCGCGTGAAGAAAACGCGACAAAACATAGTCAAAACATAAAAGATTTGCGTCGTTTCATCGGTGGTCCGATCCGCTCTCGTTGCGGCCCAAAAACCAGACCAACAAAAACCCCGCCGTTTGCGGCGGGGTCAGTCCGGGAGGAACGGAGGATCGGGTGTCAGGCCGGAATGCGGACTTCGTCTTCGTGCGGCTCACGGAGAACGTAGCCGCGGCCCCAGACGGTCTCGATGAAGTTGCGGCCTTCGGAGGCGTTGGCAAGTTTCTTGCGCAGCTTGCAGATGAAGACGTCGATGATCTTCAACTCGGGCTCATCCATGCCGCCATAGAGGTGGTTGAGGAACATTTCCTTGGTCAGCGTTGTGCCCTTGCGCAAGCTGAGCAGTTCCAGCATCTGATATTCCTTGCCGGTGAGATGGACGCGCTGGCCGCCCACTTCCACGGTCTTGGTGTCGAGATTGACCACGAGATCGCCGGTCTGGATCACCGACTGGGCATGGCCCTTGGAGCGGCGCACGATCGCATGGATGCGGGCCACCAGTTCATCCTTGTGAAAGGGCTTCGTCATGTAGTCGTCGGCGCCGACGCCGAGACCCTTGACCTTGTCCTCGATGCCGGCGAGGCCGGAAAGGATCAGAATGGGTGTTTTGATCTTGGAGACACGAAGCTGCTTGAGCACGTCGTAACCGGACATGTCGGGCAGGTTGAGATCGAGAAGGATAATGTCGTAGTCGTAGAGTTTGCCGAGATCGACGCCTTCTTCGCCGAGGTCCGTCGTATAGACGTTGAAACTCTCGGACTTGAGCATCAGCTCGATCGACTGCGCGACGGCGCTGTCATCCTCAATCAGCAAAACGCGCATGCCAGTCCCCTAATCGTCGCCGCGCCGGGCGTCAGGCCGGCCGCAATACTTGCGGCACTGGAAACGCCTTTAAGCAACTGATTCGAACCCTGACCGCTTATGGTTAACAAAAACTGTTTCTGTTCCGCAAGTCTCTTCGGTGCAATTTTCATCGAATCGCCCTAAGGTGTTGCATTAAAGCAGCTTTTCTTATCCGGTTACGCTCATGATCCACATTAAAAGTCAGGCCTAACTGACTTTCGCGACTCGCCTTCCTCCTGAAGACACACGCTCTCAGTCACCAAGACAGTGACGCAATGATTAACGATGCGGGTAAACACGAAGTTAAAGGAGTCCGGCTAATGTGCGGAAACCTAAGGATTTCACGATGAAGGGCCTGGCCGAACGAATCGGTGAGATCGAGCGCGTCAATATTTATGGCCGCGTGGTTGGCGTACGCGGACTGATGGTCGAGATAGCGGGTCCCATCCATGCGATGTCGGTGGGAGCGCGTATCGTGATCGAGACCGGGGTCGGCCGGACCATCCCGGCCGAGGTGGTCGGCTTCAATGGCGACAATGCCGTCGTCATGCCGTTCGCCAGCCTGGACGGGGTACGGCGCGGCTGCCGCGCCCTGGTCGCCAATGCCTCCGGCCAGGTGCGGCCGGCAGACGCATGGCTCGGGCGGGTTCTCAACGCCCTGGGAGAGCCGATCGACGGCAAGGGGCCGCTCCCGCAGGGTCCGGCGCCGATGCCGTACCGCAACTCGCCGCCGCCGGCGCATTCGCGCCAACGGGTCGGCCAGCCGCTCGATCTCGGGGTCCGCGCCCTCAACACATTCCTGACCTGCTGCCGCGGCCAGCGGCTCGGTATTTTCGCGGGCTCGGGCGTCGGCAAATCGGTGCTGCTGTCGATGCTGGCGCGCAACGCCGATGCCGACATTTCGGTGATAGGTCTGATCGGCGAACGCGGTCGCGAAGTGCAGGAGTTCCTGCAGGACGATCTCGGCGCGGAGGGGCTCGCACGATCGGTTGTCGTGGTCGCGACCTCCGATGAACCCGCCTTGATGCGGCGGCAGGCGGCCTATCTGACCCTGGCGATTGCGGAATTCTTTCGCGACGATGGCAGGGACGTGATGTGCATGATGGACTCGGTGACGCGCTTTGCCATGGCGCAGCGTGAAATAGGACTATCGACCGGTGAGCCGCCGACCACGAAGGGCTATACACCGACCGTTTTCACCGAGCTGCCGAGGTTGCTGGAGCGCGCCGGTCCCGGAGCCGACAAGGGAACAATAACCGGCATCTTCACCGTGCTGGTCGATGGTGACGATCACAACGAGCCGGTGGCCGACGCGGTGCGCGGCATTCTCGACGGGCATATCGTGATGGAGCGGGCCATTGCTGAGCGCGGCCGCTATCCCGCGATCAATATTTTGAAGTCAGTGTCGCGCACGATGCCGAAATCGGCCGATCCGGCGTTCCTGCCGGACATCACCCGCGCGCGGCAGATGATGGCCACTTATTCCGACATGGAGGAATTGATCCGGCTCGGTGCCTATCGGGCGGGCTCCAACGCGGAGGTCGACGAGGCCATCAGGTTGAATCCGGTCCTGGAGGATTTCCTGCGCCAGGGGAAGGATGAAGTCACCGGCATCGCGGACGGCTATCGAAGATTGCAGCAAATCGTCAACACTTTAGCAACGGAAAGCTAACTTTGTCGGGCCATCATCGGCTCGTCACAAGAGTTGTACGGGGGATCCGAAGGGATGCCGCTGTCGTCCCGCGTAGATTGGGACTTCTGGGGAGTATGAGTCGATGAAGTCGCGTGAAACGCTGATCCGCCTGAAGAAATTCCAGGTCGAGGAGAAGCGTCGGAGGGTGGCTCAGATCGAAAGCATGATTGCTGACTTCCAGCGCATGTCGGTCGATCTGGAGCGTGAAATCGAAATCGAGCAGGAGCGTGCCGGGATCGATGATCCCACGCATTTCGCATACCCGACCTATGCCAAGGCAGCGATTCAGCGCCGGGAAAATCTTACCCGCTCAGCGGACGAGCTACGCGTCCAGCTCGAAGATGCCAAGATGGGCCTGGCGGAAGCGTTTGAGGATCTCAAGAAGGTCGAATTGCTCGATGAGCGCGACCAGGCTCGCGAACGTGCGGAAGAGAATGCTCGCGAGCAGGCCGATCTGGACAGTATCGGTTTGATGCGCTCGCGCATGGGGGCCGCCTCGATCGCCTGAGCCCTCGAATTTTCATCCGCTCGAATCCGAGAGGCAAGAGGCGATTCCCCGATGAAAGAAGTTCGCACCACGGCCGGCCCGCAAACTAAATTGTTTGCCTATCGCAAAAAAGAAAACGCCCGTGGGGGGCGGGCGTTTTCCATCGTAGTCCACTTGGGGTTAGTGGGTCCTCTACGTACTCACGTGGCGACTTCGGGGGGCAAATCTAAAGAAGCCTCGTGAATTCTTCAAACTCCTTCAACGAACGACCATCGCATCCGAACTCGTCACCGCCATCGGCTTGCCTGCCTTGATGATGCGTGCCGTCTGCGTATAGCCATCATCAGCGTTCATGCGCGCTGAAATGGCGAAACCTGCCACTGCGATACCTGCAACAAGAGCTACAACCACGATTTTCAGGTGGGTCGTCCGATCCGCGCTGTAAATCGAATGATTCATGGAAGCCTCCTGCCCATCCACTTCCTTGTTGAAGATTAGTCTCCGCTGCTCGCGCACAGGTTCATCGTCTCGCGCCCCTACAACGTAGGAATTGGCGCCGATGTTCCGAAGATGCGATCACAAGGTGGTGAAAAGGTGTGAACGGCCGCGATCAACGAGTTGCGCCGCCGTGCCGGAACTGGAATATTTTATAATTATATCAATTATTTAATGAGATTCTAGGGTCGGTCGAGCCCCCGTGCGTAAAGGCGAGGTTAGACACAAACCATTTGTCTGATGCAGAAATGCCGCATAAAGGCCGGCGTGATTCGTGGGCGATCAGATGCTGCCGACCGTCTTGAGCCGGGCGCGGGGATGGATTTCGGCCTGCGATAGAACCGGGGTCTGGGCGCGGAAGCGCTCGACCAGGGAGCGCACGAACGGCCGGATCGCCGCCGAGGTTACCAGCACCGGGGCCTCGCCTTCGCGGGCGGCCTGTTCGAAGCGATCGCGCACCGCGGCCATGAATTCCGACAGCTTTGACGGCTGCATCGCAAGGCTGCGTTCCTCGCCCTGGCCGATGATGGATTCGGCGAAGGCCTGCTCCCATTTGGCGGATAGCGCGACCAGTGGCAGGTAGCCGTTGACCGATGTGTTCTGGGCGCAGATTTGACGCGCAAGGCGGCTGCGCACGTGCTCGACCAGCGTTGCCGGGTTGCGCGAGAAGGCGAGGGCTTCGGCAATGCCTTCCAGAATCGTGGACAGATCGCGGATGGAAATGCGTTCGGCGAGGAGTAGCTGCAGCACGCGCTGGATCCCGGAGATCGAGATCTGGCCCGGCACGATGTCCTTGATCAGTTCGCCTTGCTCCTTCGGTAGATCCTTCAGGAGCTTCTGCACTTCGCCATAGGAGAGCAGGTCCGACATGTTGGTCTTGAGCAGTTCGGTGAGGTGAGTCGAAACCACGGTCGCGGAATCGACCACGGTATAGCCCTTCAGCGAGGCTTCTTCCTTGAGCGAGGCGTCGACCCACGTCGCCGGCAATCCGAAGGTCGGTTCCGTTGTGTGAATGCCGGGGACCCCCACCTGACCCCCGGCCGGATCCATCACCATGTACTGGTTCGGCCAGATGCGCCCCGAGCCGGCGTCGACCTCCTTGATCTTGATGATGTAGGTGTTGGCCTCCAGTTGCACGTTGTCGAGGATACGCACTGATGGCATCACGAATCCCATCTCGATCGCCAGCGATCGGCGGAGCGCCTTGATCTGCTCGGTGAGGCGATCCTGGCCGTCCGGTCCATTGACCAGCGGCAGCAGCGCGTAGCCGAGTTCGATCTTCAGATCGTCGATTCTGAGCGCCGTCGATATCGGCTCCTCCACATTCGCGGCCGCGGTGCCCGCGGTTTCGGACGCCGCGGCGGCCACGGCTTCGGCGGCCGCGGCGCTTTGGCGTTTTCGCGAACTCCAGGCGAGCGTCGCCGCGCCGCCGCCGAGCGCGACGAACGGCAGCATCGGAATGCCGGGCAGCAGTCCCAGCACCAGCATCACTCCGGCCGACATGCCGAGCGCCTGCGGATAGCTGGACAGCTGCTTCATGAGGGCCTTGTCGGCGGCGCCTGTAACGGCGGCCTTCGAAACCAGAAGGCCGGCCGCGGTCGAGACGATCAGGGCGGGAATCTGCGTCACCAGCCCGTCGCCGACGGTGAGAATGGTGTAGCTGTGCGCCGCGTCGGCAAAGCTCAGATCCTGCTGCGCGATGCCGATGATCATGCCGCCGATGATGTTGATGAAGACGACGAGCAGGCCGGCGACGGCGTCTCCGCGCACGAACTTCGACGCGCCGTCCATGGCGCCGAAGAAGCCGCTTTCGTCCTCGAGTGCCTTGCGCCGTTCCTTGGCGGTTTTCTCGTCGATCAGACCCGCGGAGAGGTCGGCGTCGATCGCCATCTGCTTGCCGGGCATGGAGTCGAGTTGAAAGCGCGCCGCCACCTCCGCGATGCGTCCGGAGCCCTTGGTGATGACCACGAAATTCACGATCACCAGGATCCCGAAGACGATGATGCCGATCACGAAATTGCCGCCCATCACGAAGTTCCCGAAGGCTTCGATGACATGGCCGGCGGCGGCCGGGCCTTCATGCCCGTCCGACAGGATCAGTCTTGTGGAGGCGAGGTTCAGCGACAGCCTCAGCATGGTCGAGATCAGCAGCACGGTCGGGAAGGAAGAGAATTCCAGCGGCGACTGGATGAACAGTGCGGTCATCAGGATCAGGATCGACAGCGTGATCGAGATCGCCAGAAGGAGATCGAGAACCATCGCCGGAAGCGGCATGATGAGGACGACGAGGATCGTCAGGATACCGAAGGCGAGCGCGAGATCACCGCGCTTCAGCATGATCCCGATCTGGCTGAAGGTTGGGAAGCCCGAGGCTGGTACGGCTGCGCCTTGTTCCGCCGTGATGCCCTTCATCCTCGTCGTCTCCCTCGCGCAGGACCGCTCGCACGCGCTATAGCGTTTTCGAGCGAAGCATGTCCTCGGGCTTGACCCGAGGATGGAATCCGCTTCGCGTGAAGAAAACGCGTCAAAACAACAACCTGGAGCTTCGTTTCTGATTCAATCAGAAGCGAATGCTCTCGCGCATGATCCCGAAAAGTGGAAACCGGTTTCCGGACAGGATCACGCTTGATCAAAAGGTTAAGGCTGGGGTGATGACGCGCGGCTTCCTGGGCAAAATTTGCCCGGTGTATGGTTAGCAAAGGGTTAATGTCCCGGCGGAGCGCGGCATTGCGTCCTGATCGAGGCTCGAAGGGAGGGGGCCATCTCCGTCTTTCGGCCGCAAACTCCGGCCCTCAACAGTTCCACCGCCGATTGCCGCGCGGCACATGACATTGTAAGGGATGCCTTGCGCCGACGGCGGTTGCGCACGCGACGTCCGGCCGGGGCCTGTAGCTCAATGGTTAGAGCCGGCCGCTCATAACGGTCTGGTTGGGGGTTCGAGTCCCTCCGGGCCCACCAGCCGGATCAGGCATCGTCGGGTGGGGTATGCGGGCCCTGCTGCTTAGAGCCTTTCCGCTTCTGATAGAATCAGAAGCGGGTTCTCGGACTTTGATTTGGCGCGTTTTCTTTATGCGAATCGGTGTCCATCCTCGGGTCAAGCCCGAGGACATGCTTCGCTTGAAAACGCTCTGGCCACCGTTTTTTAACTGAATTGTTCCATCCTCTCGCCATCGCGTCAGAGCCGAGTTCCGGTAAGCCACAGAAGGTGCCTCCCGATGGTTCACTTGCCCCCGCTTTCATCGATCTCGGCGCGATCTCATCCCAGGTAAACTTTTAAGGGTATCCGTACCCATTTTCGCTGACGCGATTCCTCGCGAATCGCGTCATGACGGCACATCGGTCGTGACGCTTGCTTTCACCATAACAGATTGGCGAGTTTTCCCGTGCGCAAGAACTTTCCGGTTACCGACGAAGAGTATCCCGTTTCCGATGACACGCTGATCGTTTCCCGGACCGATCTCAAGGGGCGTCTCACCTATGTCAACGAAGACTTCATCGACGCCGCCGAATTCACCTCCGAGGAATTGATAGGCAAGGCGCATAACATCGTCCGCCATCCGGACATGCCGTCGGAGGCGTTCGAAAATCTCTGGGATACCTTGAAGGCCGAGAAACCATGGGTCGGCGCCATCAAGAACCGGCGCAAGAACGGCGGCTTTTACTGGGTGCTGGCAACGGCCTCGCCGATCCGGACGGATGGACAGGTTACCGGCTATACCTCGATCCGTACCAGGCTTGCCGCCGACCAGCGCACCCTCGCGGAAGAAGTGTACGCGGCCATCCGCGAAAAACGCCCCCACCCGTATCGGATCGACGCGGGCATTATCAGGAAGCGATCGGTCTTTGATCGTTTCGGCGTGTTTACCCGCACCATGCGGGCGCGAATGACAACGCTGATCACAGTGCAGTCCGCTTTTCTGCTGGCCTGCGGCTTGCTGGGCGCTGCCGTCATCGGCGGCATATGGGGCCTCGCCCTCATCCTTCTCGCCGCCACCGGGATCGCTGTCGGGGGAATGACGGGGCGCCAGACCCTGCATGCGTTCGAAGGACCGATGCGTCACCTGAACGAAACGATGCTGAACCTCGTTCACGACAAATTCGACAATCGGATCGAAATCAGGCGCGACGACGAGATCGGCGAAGCCCTCCGCAACCTCCAGACCGTGCAGACGCTTATTCGGTTCAGCCGGGAGGAGGTCAACTCCACGCAACGCCGGGCCGACGCCCAGCGCAAGATCGACATGACCAAGATCGCCAATTCCTTCGAGGCGGCCATCGGCGAGATCGTTCAGGCTGTCGCGACATCGGCGAGCGAACTGGAGGCTTCGGCAACGACGCTGGCCTCGAACGCCGACCATGCAAAGGATTTCGCCGCGCGCGTCGCCAACGGTTCGACCGAGGCCTCCTCGAACGTCAATTCGGTGGCCTCGGCCACGGAGGAGATGACCGCCTCGGTCCATGAAATCAGCCAGCGAGTGCAGGAATCGGCGCGCATGGCGGGCGAGGCCGTCGATCAGGTGCATTCGGCGACCGAGCGGGTCAGCGCGTTGTCGAGCGCGGCGGCTCGCATCGGCGATATTGTCGAGATGATCAACAATATCGCGGGACAGACCAATCTTCTCGCCCTGAACGCCACCATCGAGGCGGCGCGCGCCGGGGAAGCCGGTCGCGGATTTTCGGTCGTCGCCTCGGAGGTCAAGGCGCTCGCCGAGCAAACCGGCAAGGCCACCGGCGAAATCGGTCAGCAGATCAGCGGCATCCAGTCCGCCACCCACGAATCCGTCGCCGCGATCAACGAGATCCGGAATTCCATCGAAAAGCTTTCCGGAATCTCCTCCACGATCGCGTCAGCCATCGAAGAACAGGGTGCGACGACGCAGGAAGTTGCCCGCAACGTGCAGCATGCCGCCCAGGGTGCGCAGGAAGTGTCCTCCAATGTCGGTAATCTCCAGCGCGGGGCGGTGGATACCGGAAACGCCTCGTCCCTGGTGTTGTCTGCCGCGCAAACGCTGTCGCGCGACAGCGCCAGGCTCAAGGCGGAGGTCGACAATTTCCTGAATTCCGTCAGGGTTGCATGAAGCCTTGATAGGGGACGATGTGAGATGAGCGCGTGCGACTGCGTTGCCGCATGAAGCATGTCATCAAGTTCGACCCGGGATGATGCCGACTCGCGTGAGGAAAGCGCGTCAAAGCAACAAATCCCGAGCCTCGCTTCGGATGTACCCCGCCCCACCGGCGTGGTGGACGGAGCGTGACTGCCTCTCATAAAGAGTTACGAAGAAGTTAAGAACGATCGGATCCCCGAGCGTTCTTACCTTCGCACGCATTTCAGCCGCCGGTCGGAGAAATATCCCTGAGCGGGCATTTGCGGCGGGGGTTGCTGTAGAATGTTACCCGCGCGCGAAGTGCCTTGTGAAGGAGCGCCTCGGTCTGTTCATTGCTGGTCCGCTCGGGGAAGCCGCTCTGTAATCCGCCGGTCGGCGCAAGTCGGCGCTCCCGCGGTAACGACGCGACGCGAAATATTGACCTGATAAGAAACGGAGATGGAGGATATCGAGCGTGCTTCGAAGAAGTGATATGCGTGATCGCGGCTCGCGTGATATTTGTCATCTATGACCGGCGCGACAACCGGATCGACTGACTTCGTCAGTTTACGCTGCACCGCAGCTAACATGAAAGGTAAAACTCGCGCGAACTTGAGTGATGATTGATAGCGCAACGCGCGGCTTTCATATTATATTATTGTCGTGAACTTGTTCTTAAGTTGAGATTTTCATTTGATTCTGGTCATTGTTTAGGCGCTTCGTTCTCTGTCATCGAAGCCATATTCAGGTAGGAAGATGAAGAAGCACTCGCGGGAGGAAATTCTTTCGAAGCTTGCCCGGGCGGATGAACTCGCTCGCGCCGGCAATTCCCAGGTCGACGTCTGCAAGGCGCTTGGTGTGAGCGTCATGACGCTTCATCGGTGGAGGAAATTGCCTCTGCCGAGGCAGGAAGCGGATATTCCTCAGGACAATGCGGGAGAAGGGGCGGTATCCGTCAAGCCTCCGGCGACGGATCAGATGCGTCACGTTCTGGAGGAACTCAAGCTCGAGAACCAGCGGCTTCGTAAGATTGTCACGGATCTCCTGCTTGAGAAAATGAGGCTCGAGGAAGCTGCTGTTTCTGCATCGCCTCCCCAGTCGGAGACGCAAGGTGTGATCCAGGCCCTGCTCGGTCCCGCCAATTCCAGATAGCCGCTCTCATGATTTCCCGGAAGAGGCAGAGATCCCGGAGAGACAAGAAATGGTCTCGCGGCGGGCGCGGACGTCGCCCCATTGGACGCCGCCCTATTCCTCGAGTTCGATCCGTTCGATCGCGTCTGCGAGTTCCTGGATTTCCTGATCGGCGGTATCTCCGGGCATGAAGCTCGCTACCGACTGACCGCTGGTGAAACAACGAACGAATGCGGCGCGGCTGGCGATCGGCGGGCCAACCGCTTCACCGAATGTGCTTAACTCATCAAGCAATTGTCTTCCTTCAAGCGTGCGGCGGTCGAGTCTGTTCGGCACCAGGATCACCTTGATTCGATCCCGGCGGCGCTCGCGTGCGGCGTCAATGATCGCAAGCGTCTGAAGCGTCGCGTCGAGGTCGAGGCCGGACGGGGTGCAGGGTACCAGGATCAGGTTAGCCACGGCGATCGAGGCTCCCATTTCCCGTGCGTTGGGGGCGGTGTCGATGATGACAATTCCGGCTTCAATACTGCGCACTTCCTGGGCCCAGGCGGGGACCGACGTCTGCTCCAGCGCCATTTCATAGACAGGGAATTCGAGATTGCCAGGCTCCGCCCACTGTGAGGCGGAACGCTGGGGGTCGCTGTCGACAAGCGCAACCTCATGTCCGCGGCGCGCGAGCGCGGCGGCGACACAGATAGCGATCGTGGTTTTGCCGACACCGCCTTTGCGCTGAGTAACGGTGATGATTCTCCGTCTCAGCCGGGGAGAACTCATGCGAGCGCCACGATAACAGATCCTCACATTTTCTGATATTAGCATCCGCGAACGTTACCATCGTTTGGCAGGTCGTTACAATTGGATGTGAGGTGAGGTCTTCCTTACGTTTTCCGCATGTCTGCTTCACGATTTCGGCGGGAATGGGGTCGAAATGGGGTGGAATCGGCCGGAAATCCCAGCGCCGAGCACGCATGGCGGCCAGGAGGCGATCCCCGCCCAATGTTAAATTAAGGGAGCGTAACTTGACGCTTGACTTTGGTGCTGCGGTGCCACTAACATGAAATTAACAATCCAGGGCTTGCGTAACACTTATATGTTATAAGCAAGGCTCGGATTTGGCACAAAGTCTAGCACCTTCGAATTGCAGCATGCGGTGTCGATTGGCGTCGACCGGTCATACCTGCTTTCGCATGTCTCTTGAAGAATTCAGTCTCTTAAAGAATCCAGCTAGAGGGCGCCATGGCCGTTTCCTACCTGACGAAGACCGAGCTAGGCGAGTTTTTTCATAGTAACGGGAACATCGAGGCGGGCGTGCGATCAGCGTTGATCGATTCGCTCGAGCAAAGCGGTGTGTTCAACGATGACGACAATAGTGCGAGGGGATGGCTTCAGTCCGGGCCGTTTCCAGGCGGAGAGGTTCCGCCTGTCGTCCAGATTCTAGGCATATCCAACTCGACGAATGTCGAGACGAATCCCAACCTGAAAGCGATCGTGCTGGATGATCACAGCGCCAGGCTTGACGTGACCGGAGGGGATAACGACGTCTTTGTCGCCGCAGGCAAAGGGCATGACACGATCAACCTGAATGATAGCGGCAACGATACGGTCTACGGCGGCAGCGGCAACGATGTGATCCGGGCGAGCGAAGGTGATAACCTGCTGTTCGGCGGGGCCGGCAATGACAGCATTTACGGCGGTACCGGCAACGATACGCTGGATGGAGGTGCTGGTAATGACCTCCTGGTGTCCGGTGGTGCGCGGGCTGCGGGCAGTGGCGGCGACGCGCGCATTGCCAGTGCGGACGACAGTGCCTTCGGCGCCGCTGGCCGCGGGCATGACCATGGCGGCGGTCGTGGAGATGACCGTGGATGGGGCCGCGGAGATGATCATGGCGGCGGTCGTGGAGATGGCCGTGGATGGGGTCGCGGAGATGATCACGGTGGCGGTCGCGGCGGTGACCGTGGATGGGGTCGTGGAGATGATCATGGTGGCGGAGGTAGCGGCGACCATGGTGGCGGCGGCGAGATAGAAGGACACAGCACGCTTATAGGTGGCGCCGGCAATGATACGCTGGTGGGCGTGCAGGGCGATGTGCTGCAGGGTGGTGCGGGCAACGATCAGTTTACGCTGCTGTCGGGTGATGGGAATGCCAGTTCCACGCTGTACGGCGGTGGCGGCGATGACACCTTCCGGGTCGAGGCGCGCAGCGGCAGCGATACCATCTTCGGCGGCAACGGTAACGACACGGCCGAATTCGTTGGTCGCTCGTTCTTCGATGTCGCCAAAATCGATGTCGATGCGAGCACCTCGACCTATACGCTGCACTTCAGCGATGAACAGAGCGTCGCGGTCAATGGCGTTGAGGAACTGCATTTCAGCGACCAGATCGTCACCCTGCCGAAGCTCTCGTAGTCCGGGGCAGAAGGACAGGATTGTTAAAGCCCCGCTTCGGCGGGGCTTTTGCTTTTGTGATGCAAAGATTGGCCGGGCGAAGCCACTTTCGTGCCTTTGTGAAGCCACATCGATAGGGTCATGGTCCGGGGTCGCCGGAGCGATAGGTTCGATCTTGTTTTCCGATAGCTCCGATCGGGCACCCAGGAGCCGATATTGAACCCGGATATCAAGCGCTTGCTCAACGCGGGCTCAGGCCCCGGATCCGCCAGGCGAATCGCCCGGCTGGTTCAGGAGCGAGGACTGGAGGAATTGCGCTTTGATATCGACCCGAACGTTAAACCTCACGTCGTAGGTTCCATCCTCGAACTGGAAACGTCGTTCGCGCCGCAATCGTTCGACGTGATATGGTCGTCGCATGTTCTTGAGCATCTCTATGCCCACGAGATATTTCCCACCCTGCGCCAGTTCCATCGGGTTCTAAAACCTGACGGCTTCGCCCTGATCATGAGCCCTGACGTTACGGCGGTGGCTCATTTTATCGTCGAGCAAGGCATAGCGGCCGTCGCCTATCATTCGCCGGCCGGTCCGATCCGGCCGCTCGACATGCTCTACGGTCATTCCCGGGCGATCGAGGAAGGGCACGTTCATATGGCTCACCGCACCGGATTTACCGCGGAGAGGCTCGGCAATCTGTTGTTGACGGCCGGCTTTCCCACCGTGTCGGTGGCGATGCAGAATTTCGAGGTCTGCGCGCTCGCCTTGATGCCCGAGGCTGATGATGCAGCCATCAAGAACGGGTTGTTGGCAAGCGGCTTCAACTTTCAGGAACCGGCGGGTTAGAACTTCTCCGTGTCTGATGAGCCAGAAGCGGGACTCCTAGCTTTTGATCTGACGCGCATTATTCGCGCGAACCGGTGTCTACATCTCCGGAGATCGAGCCCTGAGAACATGCTTTCGCTCGAAAGCGCTATGGAAATGCCGTGGCCCGGCCAATGCGTCGCGGACCGCAATGTTAAGCAAGGGCTTCCTGCTGCCTGATCCGGGCTCCGCAGCGCGATGAATGCGCTCGATTACCGCCCGAACGCCGCCGCCTTATCACTTTAAGATGTTCGTGTTTCCGTCACTTTCATTGTATGTAATGTTATTATTGAGTGGTCATTATCAATCTATTGATAGCAAAGATGACCTATCATGAATTGCAACAGACAGAGCGAGATTCATGGTCGCGCCAGCCGTCGCCGAGGATGCCGATATCGATCCCATGCCGCCGTCCGGCCTCGAGTGCCTGGTCATCATCGCCCGGCAGCACGGACTTGATCTCACCTCGACCCAGCTCACCAAGGATAATCTTCTTGCCGAAAGCGAAGTGTCTCCCGGCCAGCTGGTCCGCTGCGCCGAAAAGGTCGGCATGCGGTCGAAGCACGTCAATCTCGACTGGGACGGACTGTCTCATCTGAAAAAGGCGCTTCCGGCCATTGTCGGCCTCCGCAACGGTAGCTTCATGGTGTTGCTGGCCGTGGATGGAGACGCCAACAATACCCGTATCGCGCTGAGGGATCCGAACGCCGCGGAAGACGCGTTGCTCGTGATCGACAGGCTTCGCTTCGAAGACATCTGGTCCGGGGATGTCATTCTGGCAAAGCGCAACTACGAAATTTCCGACGAGTCGCAGCCCTTCAGTTTCGGTCTCGTCGCGGCGCTGTTGTTTCGCGAGCGCCGTATCGTTCGGGATGTCGCGATCGCCGCGCTGGTGCTGGGCTTCCTCGGCCTCGCACCCATCATGTTCTGGCGCCTGCTGTCGGACAAGGTGATCTTCTATCACGCGTTCAACACCTTCTATGTGCTTTGTCTGGCGATGCTGGTCATTATCGCGTTCGAGGCCGTCTTCGCCTTCCTGCGGCAAGTTCTTGTTCATCGGCTGACGACCAGGCTTGACGTCAAGCTGTCTACCTACGTGTTTGAGAAAGTCCTCAATCTTCCGATCGACTATTTCGAGCAGACTGCCGTCGGCCTCGTTGCGCGTGATATCCATGAAGTCTACCGCATCCGCTCGTTCCTGATGGGGCAGCTGTTCGGAACGATCCTGGATTCGACGACGCTGATCTTCTTCCTCCCAGTCATGTTCTTCTTCAGCCCGATCATGACGCTGATTGTTCTGACGATATCGGCAATGATCGTCGGATGGCTCATGCTGATGCTGCCGACCTACCGCAAGGTGTCGAATGCCGTTCTGGTCGCCGAAGGCGCTCAAGGCGCTTTTCTGGTTCAAACGCTCAACGGCATCCGAACGGTGAAGTCG
The DNA here is from genome assembly GCF_047824785.1 of Nitrobacter sp. TKz-YC01. GTDB lineage: Bacteria > Pseudomonadota > Alphaproteobacteria > Rhizobiales > Xanthobacteraceae > Nitrobacter. Next base: position 758,511 of record NZ_CP181167.1, read on the forward strand.
CTCGCGCTCGACGCGCGGCAGCGACATATGTGGGACGTGCTGGTTGCGCGCGTGGCCAGGGCGCGGCTTGCGGAAGGGATGACCGGAAACGCGATCCAGGCCGTGGTGCGCCCCCTGGAGCGATTGGCGGTGAGCGGCTCTTATGCGGTCGGCGTTTATCTCGCGCTTGTAAACAGTGATCCCGTCTATATCGGCGCGCTGTTCGCCTTCCTGATGCTGTCGCAGCGCGTGTCGGGCCCGCTGATGCAGATCGCGCAGCTGATCAATCAGTACGACGAAGCGCGTAGCGCGGTCGCTACGGTCAGCAAGCTGGTGAACCAGCCGGCCGAGGAGGGCCGCTCCGGCCACGGCGTTCGCTCGCCGATTGAAGGCAGGGTGGAGTTCTCCAACGTTACCTTCCGGTACAAGGGGGCGGTATCGCCGTCGCTGAACGGTATTTCCTTCGAAGCGACGCCCGGAGCCACGCTCGGCGTGATGGGCAAGAGCGGTTCGGGGAAGACCACGATCACGCGACTCCTGCAACGGCTGCATTCCGACTATGACGGACTGATCAAGATCGACGGCATCGATGTTCGCGAATACGACATCGATCACCTGCGCAGGAATGTCGGCATCGTGCTGCAGGAGAACTTTCTTTTCAGCGGCACGATTCGGGAGAATATCTGCGCGGCCGCTCCTGACGCCACTTTTGACGATATCGTCAAGGCGGCGCGGCTCGCCGGCGCGGAGGAGTTCATCGACAAGCTGCCGCGCGGCTACGAAACCTATGTCTACGAAGGATCGCCCAATCTTTCAGGAGGGCAACGGCAGCGGCTCGCGATCGCCCGCGCGCTGATCGTCGATCCACCGATTCTGATTCTCGATGAGGCCACGAGCGCGCTCGACGCCGACAGCGAAGCCATCGTGAATGCCAACATCGCGCGGATAGCCAGCGGCCGGACGCTGATCGTCATTTCGCACCGTCTGTCGTCGCTGACCACCGCCGATGCCATTCTCGTGCTCGATCGTGGCGTGGTCAACGATATCGGGCGGCATGAGGAGTTGCTGGCGCGGAACGATATCTACAGCTCGCTCTGGTACCAGCAGAATACGCACCTCGCGCCGGCGGTCCGCAGTGACAAGCCGAAACTCCGGAGTCCAACCCTTGTCTCCTAGCCAGGCCTCGCTCGCGACCGTTCGTCAGTTCCAGTCGGAGACCGACGCTATCCGGGAGGCGGCGGAGCCGCTGGTCGCGCGCATCACCCTGTTCGTGCTTTCCGCGTTCCTGGTTTCGATCGTCGCAATTCTGTGCCTGACGCAGCTCGATCGCGTCATCACCAGCTTGAGCGGAAATATCGTCCCTGTCGGTCACGTCAATGTCCTGCAGGCGCTCGATCCATCGATCATCAAGACGATCGACGTGCGCGAGGGCGAGCAGGTGAAGACCGGGCAACTGCTCGCGACGCTCGATGCCACTTTCACCTCGGCGGATCTGACGCAGGCGAAGCTGCAGATCGCGAGCCTGGAGGCGCAGGCGGCGCGCGATGAGGCCGAGCTGAAACAGCAGCCGCTCGTGTTTGCTGATAATCCGGATCCCGACTTCCAGAAGTACGCCGCCTTGCAGAAGGCGCTCTATGAACAGCGCGTGGCTCAGTATCAGGCCCAGATCAACAGCTTCGAATCAAAGATCAGGGAAACCAAGGCGACGATCGAGAAGCTCCGCGCCGATGATACCCGCTATCGGCAGCGCGAAGAGATCATGGCGAAGATCGAGCAGATGCGCACGACGCTCGCCGAGCGCGGCACCGGATCCCAGCTCAACATGTACATCTCCCAGGACGCCAGGCTGGAATTGCTGCGGACGCTGGAAAATGCCCACAACGGCCTGATCGAGGCCCAGAATACACTGGGATCGATCACCGCCGATCGCGACGCGTTCAAGCAGCAGTGGTTTGCGCAACTGAGCCAGGACCTGGTGACGACGCGCAACAAGCTGGATGAAGCGCGGGCAACTTATGAAAAAGCCTTCAAGCACCAGGATCTCGTGCGCTGGACGGCTGCCGAACCATCCGTGGTTCTGACGATGGCCAAGCTTTCGGTCGGATCTGTGCTCAAGCCGGGCGATCCCTTCATTACGCTCATGCCGATCGATACCAAGCTGGAAGCGGAAATCAGGATCTCGTCGCGCGATGTGGGGTTCATCCGGGCAGGGGATCCCTGCGTGATGAAGATCGACGCTTTCAACGCGGCGGAGCATGGCACGGCACATGGCACGGTACGCTGGATCAGCGAAGGCACATTCACGACCGACGATGACGGCAAGCCGGTCGATGCCTATTACAAGGCAAGATGCTCGGTGGACACTTCCGCCTTCAAGGGCGTGCCGAGCAATTTTCGTCTGATTCCCGGCATGACCCTGCAGGGAGACATCAACGTCGGAACCCGTTCTGTGGCGATGTATCTGCTCGGCGGAATGCTTAAAGGCATGAGCGAGGCCATGCGCGAGCCATGATGCTTTCATCCAGGTCACTTCTCCAATGGGTTCGTCGTCCGGTTCTTGGGCCTTCTCGCGGTGGCCCCTTCGAGCATGGAACGGGTGCGTATGAGCGCGGTGCGTATCTTGAAGCGATCAGGTACTGGAAGCTGGCGTTGGAGGCAGGCGAGGCCGAGGCCGCCTATCGAATAGGAAAGCTTTATGTGAAAGGCGAAGGGGTCGTCAGGAGCGTGCCTGATGCCGCGATCTGGTATGAGCGCGCGGCGCGGCTGGGCCATGTCGACGCGCAGTTTCAACTCGGCCTGATTTTCCTACAGGGGGAGAAGCCGCTGCTGGGCCCGCATCGCCACGAAACATGGCGTCAGTCCTCGGCTGTACGTCTCGGCGACAAGGCGTCGAACATACACCAGCTCGTGTTTCCGCATGGAACGAGCGTTGAGCGGAATGTTGACGCGGCGTTTCACTGGATATCGGCCGCGGCGGACAAAGGCAAAGCCGAAGCGCAGACGGTGCTCGGCAACATGTACAGCGAGGGACTCGGCTGCGAGAAGAATCCGCAGATCGCGCTCGCATGGTACGGAGTTGCGGCCGAGCAGAACTGCGCTGCCGCGGAATTCGCTCTTGGCGATATCCATTTCCAGGGCAAGGGGGTTCCCGTCGATTTCGAGCAGGCCGCGCTCTGGTATCGCAAGGCGGCCGATCAGGATCATGTCAGAGCGCAGGTCGCGCTCGCGTTCATGAATCTGAAGGGAACGGGGATGCCGGAGAACCCTGCGGAAGCGGCACGCCTGTTTCAGGGCGCTGCGATGCATGACGATGTCATCGCGCTGTACAACATCGGCCTGCTTCGCCTGAAAGGCCATGGCGCTGCGAAGGATATCGACAAGGCTGAAACCGCGCTGCGCAAGGCGGCGCGCAGGGATTACTTCCCGGCGATTCAGGCGCTGGCGGAGTTTTACTCGCACGGCGGGGGATTCGCTCCGGATCTGCGGGAGGCCGCGGTCTGGTACGAGAAGGCCGCCGAGCGGGACGACGTACAGGCGCAGTTTTTCATGGGCCGGTTCTATGCGACGGGCACCGGCGTCGGGCCGAACATTCGTCAGGCTGCAAAATGGTTCGAGCGCGCGGCCCGCAACGGTCACGCGACTGCCGCGTTCAACATCGCCGTGTTCTATCTCAACGGATCCGGCGTCGAACGCGATGTAGGCCGCGCGATCGAATGGTTCGAGCGCGCGTCCGAAGGCGGCATCCGCGCCGCGCAGTTGCAGCTCGGAAAGCTTTATTCGGCAGGCAATGGGGTCCCGCGCGATCACCAGCTGGCGGGAGAATGGCTCGGCAAGGCCGCAAGCGGCGGAGACCCGGACGCCAAGACGGCCTATGCGCTTTTCCTGCTTCATGAGGACGGATCGGCGGAACAGCTTGAGCAGGCAAGGGCGCTGCTGGTCGAGGCGGCTGAAGCAAATCACGCGCCGGCTGCATTCCAGCTCGGCGTTGTGCATATGGGCAAATTCGGGGGGCAGGCGGACATCGCCGCCGCTGTCGCATGGTTCGCCCGCGCCGCCGGCGCGGGTCATGTCGACGCCCAATATACTCTTGCGCTGCTTCATCTTGATCCGGGCAGCGGCATGAGTGACGCGAAGGCCGCGGCGTCCTGGATGATGAAGGCCGCGCATGCGGGCCATGCCGGCGCGCAGTTTCAGCTCGCCGTGCTGTATTGCACCGGCGCCGGCCTGGCCCAGGATGTCGCGCAAGGGGTGAAGTGGTACGAGGCCGCCGCGCAGCAGGGACACAAGATCGCGCAGTTCAACCTCGCGGTGATGCTTGGAAAAGGACAGGGATGCGAGGCCGATCCCGGGAAGGCGGCTGAATGGCTTGAGAAAGCGGCCCGGCAGGATGTGGCGGAAGCGCAGATTGCGCTCGGCGATGCGTTGATGTCGGGAAGCGGCGTGACGAAGGATCAGGACGCGGCGGTGCAGTGGTATCGCAGGGCGGCCTGTCACAACCATGAAGGCGCCCGGCGCCGCCTGAATGCGATCGGCGTAACGATGGTCGACACGGTGGTCGATGGCTGAACGCCATTCGCGATCAGGTTCGATCTTGAGGAATGAATGCGGGGCTATTCCTTCTTCACGCAAGGTCTCGCCGACGGGATGGCAGGTGCCTGCCTTCGGCCATGTGCGTGATGCGAGGTCATGTCTACCAGTTTCGGGGCTGTGAGGAGATTCGGGTGCGATGAACAAGATTGCGGAGCGCGATGTGAGAAGTGCAAAGGGGACGCAACCCGTCGCCAGTCCCATTTCACACGAAGATAATCTTCAAAGCTCGTTCCTGGATCCGGATCTCGATGATCTGGAGTCGGGTGCGCGCCTGCGCGGAGCGATACTGGAGCAGTCCGGCCGGGAAATTTCCGGTTGGATAGTCGATGCCAGGTCGTTGACGGAATCTGTTTCTCTTTCGCTCTTTGTCGGTTCTCACGCCATCGAGGAGACGAGAACGGATCGCGCAGCTCCCGCGGGAGTCGGGTCTGGAACGGCAATTGGCCGGCCCGGATTCCGGATCGACCTGGCAAACCCTGTCGCGCGCCGCCGCCTGGCGCGTGCGCTCAGAAACACTTTGGCGGATCCGGGCCAGACCCACATCTATCTTCGCGTGCGGCTGGATGATGGAGAGTTCTTCGAGATCCCGCTGTTTGACGCCATCGCCCCCGATGAGCTGGTCATTGCGCTCGGATTCTCGCCCTCCGATTACACGGATCTGCTGATCCCGAATAACAACAGGCTTATCACGCCTGATCCGGATCCGGCCGGTAAGCAGGTGCGTCATGTCTGTTTCTATCTCCCCCAGTTCCACTCGTTCGAGGAGAACGACCGATGGTGGGGGCCCGGCTTTACCGAATGGACCAATATCTCGCGTATGCGCCCTCAGTTTCCCGCGCATCAATCTCCGTGGCTTCCGGCGGACCTCGGTTTTTATGACGTGAGATTGACGGAGACCCGCCGGCAACAGGCCGAGCTGGCCCGGCGCTACGGCATTCATGGCTTCTGCTATTACGTCTACTGGTTTCAGGGCCGCAGGCTTCTCGAAAGACCGCTAGAGCTTCTTCTGGAGGATGGAGAGCCGGACCTGCCGTTCTGCATCTGCTGGGCGAATGAAAACTGGTCGCGTCGCTGGGATGGTTCGGATGCCGAGCTTCTGCTCGGACAGAATCACGCGCTGGAGGATGACGTTCGCTTTATCGACGATATGGCGAAGCTCTTGCTCGATGAGCGCTATATTAAGGTCGATGGGCGCAAGATCATCCTGGTCTATCGGCCCTCCTTGTTGCCGGACAGGCAGAGCCTGTTCGAAACATGGCGCGCCAGAGCAAAGCAGTTGGGTATCGGCGATATCCTGATCTGCAACGCCATGACATTCGGAGAATTCGATCCGCGCGACCTGAGCTGCGATGCGGCCGTGGAGTTTCCTCCGCATACCGTCTCGACGAGGGAGCAGCCGCTGTCCGAGCTGGGCGCGCCGGAGAGCTTCACCGGAAAAGTTTACGACTATGTCGATGCCGTGCGTTCGTCTCTGGGAAAGACCTATGATTTCCCCTATTTTCCGGCCGTCATGCCGCGTTGGGACAACACGCCTCGCAAAGGCCCGCGGGGACATGTCTTCAACGGATCGAGTCCGGAGGCGTTCGAGGTCTGGCTGCGGGACGCCGCGGGGCGGGCAAGACGCGGTCCGTTTGCGGAGCCGATCGTCTTCATCAATTCGTGGAACGAATGGGCCGAGGGGGCTCATCTGGAGCCGGACTCGCGATACGGCCGGGCTTTTCTGGAAGCAGTGAGAAGGGTGGCGTCGTCCGAGCCGATCTCGGCTCAGGTCCGCTCGAATCCGGATTTACTGGACTGCCTGAGCCGGCAGGAGCTCGAACAGGCGATGAAGGAGGCATCCACTCACGTTCAGCTTCTTGCGAACATTCATCGCTCGGAGATGGTCTATTCCGGCCTGCAGCATATGCGCACCGGAATTCCCGTTGAGGCCGAAGGCGCACCGGAGAATCCGGCCGAATCGCTGCTGGTCATCGAGAATATCAACTCGCAAGCGAACGAACGGGTGGTGGTGGACCCGCGATCCGTCGTGCTCGTGCGGGGATGGGTCTGTGCGGGCGATAGCTTCGAGGCAAGCAAACAGAGGATAGCTTTTCTCACCCTCTTCTCCGCGGATTCCAGAAAGCAGGATCAAAGCGGTTACTGCCTGGTCGTGGACTGGCATGAGCGATTTGATGTCAAGGAGTATATGAGGACCAAGAGCAGCGATTGCTATTTTGGCTTCCAGCTCTCCTTTCTTGTGCATGACCTTCCCGAAGGAGAGTACCAGATTGCGGTTCTGGAGGTGGGTGAGGGGAGCCGCGCGCTCATCAGATCGAATCATTCGATCATTATTCGACGTTGAGTTGAGAGAATTCGCATGTTGGCCAGCGTCGTCATCGCTTGTTACAAGCATGAAGCGTACATCGAGGAATGTCTGGAGACGATCTATCGGCAGACCTTTCCCGACGTCGAGCTCATTATCGTCGACGATCACTCGCCCGATAGGAGCTTCGAGATCGCACAAAAGATCATCAGACAAAGATCCTTTGCCAAGCGATTCGCATCCTGCTCGCTTCTGAGGAATCCTCTCAACCTCGGAGCGCCCTGCACCTGGAACAGGGCGTTGTCGCTTGCCAAGGGAGAAATGATCTTCTTCCTGAATTCGGACGATAAGTTTTCAAAGGATCGCATCCGGATATTTGCGAACCAGTATGAGAGAGAGAAGCTGTTCTTTGGCTTTTCCGCAGTCGAGCCGATCGATGAAAGCGGCAAGGCCGTCACGACTCACCAGTTTCCGACGAGGCTTCGATACGCCATCGATCGCAGCCGGATAACGGGCTCTCCGCTATCCTGGATATTTCTGGACTCACAGGTCGCCGCCTCAAGCGGAAACTTCGTCCTGAGCAGGGATCTGCTCAGGAAGATCGGGTGGATGTCCGACCTGAAATACTGCCACGACTGGGAGTTTGCGCTGCGCGCCGTAACGGTGGTCGAGCCAAAATACGTTGAATCGGATCGCTATATGTATCGGCTCCATTCGACCAACAGTTTTCGCAGCCTGAGCAATGTCGCCGAACGCGAAACAAAGTCCTGCATGTCGTCCTACTGCGTCAACGCGATAGCGCAACGGCCGATCAACAGGGTCTGCCTCAGCCCCATAAACTTCGGAGACGCCTTCTACAGCCTCATCAAGATTCATCCGAATTTCTGTTACTGGGTGAAGCAGTTGTATGCCCCTTACCATCCCGATCATCGGACCGTGGACTGGAACGAGTGGACGATGCCGCTCAGGTGGCGATGATTCCGGTATCTTCTGATTTGATCAGAAGCGGAAAGGCTCTAGCAGAGTTCCGGCTTGCGATCCGGCGCGGCTGTCTTCTTCAGAACCTGGCGCAGCGCGTCAAGGCGGTCTGTCTGGCAAGGTAACGTCGGCATCAGCCAGCCGCCTTCATCGTTCTCGTTCCAGGCGTAGATCAGCACGACGGGAGCCTGCTCACCTTGCGGCCGGGCCGCAACCCAACCGAGCGCGCGCGTCAGGTGATCGGCGAGTTCTTTCCTGGTCGGCGCTGCGAAGAAGTTCTCCATGCCTTCCCCTGGCCGCTGCTTTTTCTCCCATGGGACAGGATTTTCAATGCGGGGACGTCGATCCCATCCTGTCATCACAGTCGGCACGACAGGCAGATGACCATTGCTGAGTTCATGCCAGCCTCGCTCCGCAATTCGTGCAGGGTCGGCAAAAGATCCCCGACCGTTGCCGACCGTAAGCGCGTATGATCCGGTCGCATCGCCGCCGATGTTCCTGGCTTCGCGCATCAGGAAATTCCGGTCCCCCGCCAGCACGATGTAGGGATCAGCCAATCCGGACCCGGCAGCCATTCTTCGGATTTTTTCGATCTGTTCCCTGAGGCCCGCGACTCCTTTCCAGTTTCGTTCGATCGAGGCAGGTGCGATGAAACCGAGAAAATACAGAGGCCGGTCGCCCGCGACCCGCAGGTAGTTGCTGTCCGCCATGAGAGCGACATGCTCCTGAGGCAAGGTTGTCGGCTTGTTGCGCGACCCCCACCGGTCGAGTTCGGTAAACAGGCAGTAGCTGAGTTTGTCACGCTCCGCGCTTGCTCTGAACTGATAGAGCGCCTTTGACATCGGATGGTGTGATCCGTAGGCACGAAGGCCCAGTAATCGAGACCGGCAAAGACGGCTTGACGTATCTCCTTGTCCATTTCCTCCGCGGTGACAGGAGGGAATGAAAGAGATGTTGGATCACGCGCGGAACGTCTCGCAAAGAATGGCGCCCGCCAGCGATATCTCTCGGGCGACAGCGAGTTCTCGACGGCTTCAGTCGGTGCCGAGCCTGGCGAATACCAGGCGTCCCAGCGGATTGCTCCCACCAAAGGCCGGGGCTTCACCGTCGCGGCGAAACTCCTTCGGCTGAAGACAGGCGGAACCAGGTTTGCCGCCAGCGAGGCTAAAACCGCGCGCCGGGTCAACATGCGAGAACGCCTTTCCGTCTGTCGTCTGTTGCGCCCGCCCGGTATGGGCCTGTTCAGATCGCTAACATTTGGCGGGCACCTTTGTTAACTAATCTGTTGATTTTCTCCGGGAGGACCTTACAACAATCAAAAACAGGTTTCACACATATAAGCCGGAACGCTGCTCTGATAAGAACGCTGCTCTGATAAGAACGCTGCTCTGATAAGAACGCTGCTCTGATAAGAACGCTGCTCTGATAAGAACGCTGCTCTGATAAGACTGTATAACAATGCGGCGGATCAAGTTACGTCGCCGGGATTGGGAGCCGACGTCCGGTTTTTTGAACAAGCCTGGAGCATGACGGGGTGGAAACGGAAACTGCGGCACTGACAAGGCTCGGTCTGGATCGGGGCGTCGAGGCGCTCACGGCCAACGACATAGAGCCGAGATTGAAAGAGTTCTTTTCGGGACGGATTGCCAATCCGAATCCTGAAGAGCTGATGCGGTCGGTCAAGGAACTGGAAGAGCAGTTTAGCGGATACAGCGAATATCAGTTCGCGAGAGCCGCGGTGTTGATGCAGGCGTGCGATTTTACCCGGGCACGGGACATTCTGATGCGCCTTGCAAAAGAATCGCCGTCCGATCCCCGTATCCTGCATCGACTTGCCGTGACCCATTTGAACATGGGCTCGGCCCAGGCGGCGCAAGACACCTACCTTGCCGCCTTGGCTGTCGCTCCAGCGAGCGAAAATCTCCGCCGGGAGTTCGCCGGCCTTCTGCGGGTGATGGAGGCCGGAAAGCTCTATGCCGGCGTGAGCCGCAGGAAGCACAGATTATCTGTGGTTTGTGCGATCAAGAACGAGGCGGACGATCTGCTTGAGTGGCTGCACTTTCACAAGCTGGTCGGCGTTGATCATTTCTATTTGTATGACAACGAAAGCACCGATGAAACACGCGCGATAATCGAATCATTTCCCTGGCCGGATATGATCACTTACCACCATGTGATGGGTGAGTTCGGGCAGATTCGCGCCTTTCATCACGCGATCGACAGCTACCGGAATAGCTCCGAATGGTGCGCGTTCATAGACGCCGATGAATTTCTCTACCCCGTCGAGGGTAGCAGCATCAGGGATGTTCTGGACGAAATTCCGTCGGCTCCGGCGGTTGCGGTTCAATGGCTGAACTTCGGATCCAATGGCCATGATGCAAAACCGGACGGCCTTTGCATCGAGTCATTCACGCGAAGGGCTCCGGATGATTTCCCGGATCATTATGTGATGAAGTCGATCGTGCGTCCCGACGCGATCGTGGCCTATCTTCACCCCCACCAGTCGCTGGTGCTCGGATGTTACGTTCAGGAGGACGGCGCTCCCGTTTTTCCGATCGGCGGCCGGTGCTCGGTTCCCAAGCGCAGGAAGCTGGCCATCAATCATTATTATACGAAATCCCGACAGCAGCTTTTGAAGAAGCGGGAGCGGGGACGGCCTTTGGCGGCGGGCGATCCCGAGCGCATACGGGCGATGGAATTCTTTACGCTTCGCGACCGTAACGACGTCGAGGATCGGACGATCCTGAAGTTCCTGCCTGAGCTCAAGAAGCTGATTCATCGCTAAGAGTTGTGACGAGATGTTGCGTAGTACAGGGCAGCAACTGTACGCGACCTAGCTTTCCGTGCGCTCGCCGATAGCGGCGGGGACGCCGAAGCTGTTGAAAGCATGATCCGATCAGGTTTGAATCGGATCATGCTACAGGAATATGTGTCAGATCAAGGTTACGGAGCCGCACTGCTGATTCCTTCAGAAGCGAAAAGTCTTCTTAAGACGGCTCGGAATGGAACGATTGAAGGATGGATTCGGCAATCTTCTTTTCCGGCAGTGGACGGAAGAACGAGATATCGCTGGCTGTTGCAATCTCGCGCGCGATCTCCCTGACGCAATGATACTGCGGGCGCGACGTGAAGTCGTGAATGCCGATGATCGCATTCGGATTACAGTGCAATACGATCTGCGCGAAGCACGCGACCCTGAAGCGGCCGTCGACGAAATAGAGATCCGCGGCGGCGCTTTGCGGCATTTTCCAGATTGCCGAGTGATAGTCCGGCCAGCGGTTTTTCGTGGAGGCATCTGTGGGAAAGCCCCATTCGCCGATCGGGCCGATATCGACAAACATCAGCTCCGGCTTTGTCTGATTCTGGGCGCACGCGGTTTTGACCTGATCGAGCCACTCCCGGGACGAGTCGACGGAAAGGATCGAGCTCTGGACGTGCCTTGATGCGACGACCGTGCTTCCGCCGGTTCCGAACTCCACATAGATACGGCTGTTTCTGACGAATGACAGGAACAGAGCCGCTTCGTCCGACGACATTCTCGGCAGCAATTGTTGTGTCCTGTCCGTTGCAACCATGGGAGAGGCCGGCAAGGTGTCGTTTCCTGAAGTGATCGTTCTATGCCCGACCGATGCTCTCATACTTAAACCCCGCCGACCGCACGTCTTCCGGCCTGTAGATGTTTCGCAGATCCACGATAACAGGCGTGGCCATGTCGGTTCTGATCCGCTCAAGGTTCAGCGCGCGGAACTGTCGCCACTCGGTCACGATCACCAGCGCGTCGGCGCCCCGGGCGCAGGCGTAGGGATCGTCGCAATACTCAATGTCGGAGAGTTCCTTCTTCGCCTGCTCCATGCCGACGGGATCGTGCGCTCTCACCTTGGCGCCGAAATCAAGCAGGCCGGCAATCAGCGCGATCGACGGCGCTTCGCGCATGTCATCGGTGTCGGGTTTGAAGGTCAGGCCGAGCACGGCGATGGTCTTGCCGCGAATGTCGTTGTCGAGCACGCCGGCGACCTTTCGCGACATGGTGCGCTTGCGAGCCTCATTGACGGTCAGTGTCGCCTCGACGACGCGGAGCTGCACGCCGTAGTCGAGCGCGGTCTTCGACAGCGCGCGGGTGTCCTTTGGAAAGCAGGAGCCGCCATAGCCTGGACCGGCATGCAGAAACTTGGCGCCAATACGATTGTCGAGTCCGATGCCGCGCGCGACGTCCTGTACGTCGGCGCCGACGCGTTCCGCAAGATCCGCGATCTCGTTGATGAACGTGATCTTGGTCGCGAGAAAAGCGTTGGCCGCGTACTTGATCAGTTCGGCAGTGCGCCGGCTGGTGTAGAGGATGGGGGCCTGGTTGAGATAGAGGGGACGGTAGATCTGGCCCATCACCTTCTTCGCGCGTTCGTCATCGGTCCCGACCACGATGCGATCCGGATGCTGAAAGTCGCGGATCGCGGCGCCCTCCCGCAGGAATTCTGGGTTTGCAGCCACCGCAAAGTTGGCTTCCGGATTGGTCTCTTGAATGATCCGCTCTACCTCGTCGCCTGTTCCGACCGGCACCGTCGATTTGGTGACGATGAGGGTGAAGCCATCCAGCAAACCAGCGATCTCGCGAGCCGCGGCATGAACGTAGCTCAGATCGGCGTGACCGTCGCCGCGGCGTGACGGCGTTCCGACCGCGATGAATACGGCATCCGCGTCGCTGATGTCGGAGAGATCGATCCCGAATCTCAGCCGGCCAGAATTGACGCCGGACTCGACGAGCTTGTCGAGATCTGGTTCGAAGATCGGGATCCGGTACTGGTTGAGCGCCGCGATCTTCTCGGAATCCTTGTCGACGCATGTCACGTCATGGCCGAAATCGGCGAAGCAGGCTGCCGACACCAGGCCGACATAGCCGGCCCCGATCATCACGATGCGCATGTATTACAGATCCTGGTTTCCGATCACGGGATAAGCTCTCGAGCGATGTATCGACAGGCTATTGCCTCAGTCCCGCGCGCTTGGCCGCATAGCCTCGCGCCAGGATCGCCTGCCACCACGGCTGCTCGTCGACGTACCACCGGACGGTTTTCTCGATGCCGCTCTCGAAATCCTCCTTCGCCCGCCAGCCCAGTTCGCGTTCGAGTTTGGATGCGTCGATGGCGTAGCGTCGATCGTGACCGGGACGGTCGGCGACGAAGGTGATGAGGTCGCGATGCCGGTTGGTCGTGTTGGGAGCGATCTCGTCGAGCAGATCACAGATGCTCTCGACCACATGCAGGTTGGTTCGCTCGTTGCGTCCGCCCACATTGTAAGTGTGGCCGACGGCGCCGTGTTCCAGAACGAGCGAGAGCGCTCTCGCGTGATCATCGACATAGAGCCAGTCTCGAATATTCCTGCCGTCGCCATAGACAGGCAGCGGCTCGCCCGCGAGGCCCTTGATGATCATGTGGGGGATCAGCTTTTCGGGAAAGTGATAAGGCCCGTAATTATTCGAGCAATTGGTGATCAGCGTGGGCAGCTCATAGGTTTCACGCCAGGCGCGCACCAGATGGTCGGAGGATGCCTTGCTGGCCGAATAGGGCGAGTTTGGCGCGTAGGCGGTGGTCTCGGTGAAAAAGCCGGTATCGCCGAGCGAGCCGAATACCTCGTCCGTCGAGACGTGCAGGAAGCGGAATTTCTCCCGCTTCTCGGGCGAGAGCGAGCGCCAGTGACGCAAGGTTTCCTGCAGCAGAGTGAACGTGCCGACAATGTTGGTCTGGATAAATTCGCCGGGGCCATCGATGGAGCGATCGACATGGCTCTCGGCGGCGAGGTTCATGACGGCGTCCGGCCGATATTTCTCGAACAGATGACGTAGCCCGATGCTGTCGCAGATACATTGTTTTTCGAAAGCATAGTTCAGATTCTCGTGCGTGCCGGGCAATGAATCGAGGTTCGCCGCGTAGGTGCACTTGTCGATATTGACGACGCGAGCGTGGGTATCGTGCAGAAGGTGGCGAACCACCGCCGAACCGATGAATCCCGCGCCGCCCGTGACAAAAATGGTCGAAGCCTTGAAGCGCATAGCAGGTCGCCTCCGCGAATTGAAATTAACACTGGTATGAAAGGGCAACGGATCTCAGATACTCGCCGTAGCTGCTCTTGCCGTTCTTTTCAGCGGCTTTCTCAAAGGCCTGAAGCGAGATGTAGCCTTGCCGCAGCGCGATTTCCTCCGGGCAGGCGATGCGCAAGCCCTGGCGCTGCTCCAGGATCTGGACGAAGTGGCTGGCCTCGACCAGCGAGGAATGCGTTCCGGTGTCGAGCCAGGCGAAGCCGCGCCCAAGCACTTCGACATAGAGGTCGCCGCGCTCAAGATAGGCGTTGTTGACGTCCGTGATCTCGATCTCGCCGCGTGTCGACGGCTTGACGCCGGCCGCGATCTCGACGACGTCGTTGTCGTAAAAATACAGCCCGGTCACGGCTATGTTGGATTTGGGTTGCTTCGGCTTTTCTTCGATCGAGCGCGCTCGCCCGGTGCCGTCGAGTTCAACGACCCCGTATTGCTCGGGGGTGTTCACGACATAGCCGAACACGGTGGCTCCCTTGTTGCGGGAGGATGCGGCTGATAATAGTTGAGGTAGCCCGTGACCGTAGAAAATGTTATCACCTAATACGAGGGCGACGGCGTCGGAGCCGATAAAGTCGCGACCGACGATGAAGGCGTCTGCCAGCCCGCGCGGGGATTCCTGCGTCGCATAGGCAAAGCGCATGCCGATTTCACTGCCGTCGCCGAGCAGCCGATGAAACAGCGGTTCGTCCTGCGGCGTCGAAATGATCATGATTTCCCGGATGCCGCCCAGCATCAGCGTCGACAGCGGATAATAGATCATCGGCTTGTCGAAGACCGGCAGGAGCTGCTTGGAAACGACTGTCGTCACCGGGTAAAGGCGCGAACCCGTCCCCCCGGCAAGAATGATGCCCTTCATGACCCCTCTCATTTATCTCACACAACCTAACATATAGTGTTAAGCGCGCAAGTTTGTTATCAATGAGAAGGCATCGTGAGTTAACAAATATAAAGCAACTGAAAATGAATGTTATTCGAACCGAAATTCCCGAAGCTATCATCTTCGAACCCCGGCTGTTCGGAGACCAGCGCGGCTTTTTTCTCGAGACGTATCAGTTTCCCCGTTACGCCGAGCACGGGGTCGCGCGTCCGTTCGTCCAGGACAACCTGTCACGCTCCGCGCGGGGCGTGCTGCGCGGATTGCACCTGCAGAACCCATCTCCCCAGGGGAAGCTGGTGACGGTGCTGCGCGGCAAGGTTCTGGATGTCGCCGTCGACGTGCGCGTTGGCAGTCCGAATTTCGGCCGTCACGTCGCCGTCGAGCTGAGCGAAGAGAACAGGCGGCAGCTCTGGGTTCCCCGCGGCTTCGCGCACGGCTTTGTCGTTCTCTCCGAGACCGCCGATTTCTTCTACAAATGCGATGATCTCTACAGTCCGAAGGACGAAGTCTCGATTCGCTGGAATGATCCTGCAATCGGCATCGACTGGGGTGTGGAGGCGCCGTCCCTGTCCGCCAAGGATGCGGACGCGCCGCTGCTGGTGGACGTAAGAAACCTTCCAATCTATGGGCAGGTGTGATGGAAAGTCTGATGCGGATACTGTTGACGGGTAGCAGCGGTCAGGTCGGCGGGGCGCTGCGTCCGCTGCTGAAGGAAGGCGGCATGGTCATCGCGCCGTCGCGCGGCGCGTTCGATCTGTCGAAGCCCGAAACGCTCGCCGAGGCGCTCGACCGATTCAAACCCGATCTCATCATAAATCCCGCGGCCTATACCGCGGTGGATCGCGCGGAGGATGAGCGCGAACTCGCTCTTCTCGTCAACGCCAAAGCACCCGCCGCGATCGCGGAATGGTCGGCGCGGCATCGCGTGCCGTTGATTCATTTCTCCACCGACTATGTCTTCGATGGCTCCGGCGACAAGCCGTGGCGCGAGGACAGTTCAACGGGTCCGCTCTCGGTCTATGGTGCAAGCAAGCTCGCCGGCGATCTCGCCATCCAGGCGGCTGGCGGGCCGCATCTGATCGCCCGCACGTCGTGGGTCTATGATGCGGGGGGAGCCAACTTCCTGCGCACGATCACGCGGCTGGCCGGCGAACGCAAAGAGTTGCGCATTGTCGCTGACCAGACAGGTGCCCCGACCACGGCAAACACGATCGCCGATGCCGTGTCTCGCATCGTGCTCTCGAACGCATCGGACCTGAGCGCGTTGCTCGCGCGCCACGGCGGCGTGGTCAATCTCGCCTGCGCGGGCGAAACCAGTTGGCACGGCTTTGCCACCGCCATCGTCGGCGGATTGAAGTCGCGCGGCGTGAGACTTGCTGCGGAGATGGTCACGCCTATCGCGACGGCGGATTTTCCGACCAAGGCGAGACGGCCAGGCAATTCCAGGCTCGACCTGTCGCAACTTCGGGAACGTTTCGGATGGACTCCGCCAACGTGGCAGGATGCGCTGTCGACGGAGCTCGACAGCCTCGTCACTCGGCAAGGCGAACAGGCGGTCCCGGCCATGCGAGCATGATCAGATGCAGTGTCGCGTCAGAAACCCAGCGGCAGATCGTGCGCGACCGGCGGATGATTGTAGCGGGGAGTTCGTCGTCCCGGGGGCCATGCCAGGCCGCTATAGGGAACACCGTCGCGTGACAATTGCGGATTGTAAGCAGGGTCGTCGTTCAGAAATTCGTCCCAGCGCGCGCGCAGTAGATTGAGTTCGTGTTCGAACCGGCCTCGCCGGTCGGCGCGATTGTCGCGCCCGCGGCTCGCGGACTCGACGTGGATCAGCTTCGCGTGCGGCGTCAGGACGATGCGCTTGCCGGCCTCGCGAAGGCGCAGGCAATAGTCGACATCATTGAGCGCCACGGCGAAGCGGGCCTCGTCCATTCCGCCGACGGCGAGATAGTCGCTTCGCCTTGTCGCAAGGCAGGCCGCGGTCACCGCGCTGCATTCGTGCGCCACGAGGAGTTGATCGAGGAAACCCGGATCACCGCCGAGCCGGTCCGTGAAGGCGTGCGCGACCGAAAAATTCATGCCCAACACCACGCCGCCATGCTGCACGACACCACCGGGCCAGGTCAGCAGCGCGCCGACCGCGCCGACGTCCGGCTCGCCCAGACGCGTCAGCATCTCCTCCAGCCAGTCGTCGGAGCTTGCTTCGATGTCGTTGTTGAGCAGGCACAGGATGTCGCTGTCGAGCGTCGCGGCGGCCTGGTTGTTGAGCCTTGCGAAATTGAATGGCCCTTCGATCCGCAACGTCCGGATGCCGCGTCGCGGCAGATCGGAAAGAAAGTCGATCGTCCTCGGATGCGCGCTGTCGTTGTCGACAACGAGGATATCGGCATGGCAGCGTTCAATGGCGGGTGTGATGGTCTCCAGGCATCGTTGCAGGAGAGAAACCCGGTCGCGCGTCGGGATGATCACCGTCACCTGTTGTTTGGAAATCGTTCGCTTGATTCGAACCGCGGGAAAGAAATTGCCGGTCTGCCGGGCCACGCTTGCATCGATTCCGCGCGCTCGCAGGTGCGACTGGCTGGCCGCGGAAAGCAGCGCGCCGGCTGTCGTTCGATCGAGCCTCGGCATGGTCGCCAACGCGCCCGGCAGGTGAAGGATGTCTGCTCGCCGAGGATCGATCCGATCCAGCAGGCTGTTGAAAAGCCGGTAGAGGTTGTCCGGCCGCGCCGTCCTGATGGCCGTAAGCAATGCTTCGCGCCGGACCGCGAACAGATGGGCGCAATAGCCTTGTTCCAGCAATCGCTCGTAATCGAACGCGGGAAAAGCCAGCGGCCAGATGCGACCGTCGTCAGCGAGAAAGTCGAGGTCGCCGTAGATCGCTAGCGCATCGGGATGGGACTCGAACGCAGCCGCAATGCGTGCGAGAGCGGTTCGTTCGAGCGACATGCCCGCCATGGTTACGACGATGTGGCCCGCATCGGATGCGGCGTCTTCGAGAAACTCCAGCAGGGCGCCGCCGTCGATCGACAGCGGTTCGCCGTCGATCGCGCCGGCGGTCCAGTTCTCGTGGACTTGCGTCTCAAGGCTGGCGAGCGTCTGCTGGGCGCCGGAGCTTCCAGCGATCACCACGGCCAGCCGAAGCGGACATGGCTGAGGCTCCGGCATCGGAAATCGTTCGCGCCAGGCGGCATAGTCATGGAGCGGCAGCGAGGCGGGAATAAGCCTGTCATAAAGCTCGCCGCGCAACCGCTCGGCGGCATAGCCGCCGATGACATCAATCATTCCGGCGAGGCCGTCGGGAAACGCCACGAAGGTGGCTGCCGCCGGAAGCCGGTCGCCGTCTTCTTTCCGCAGCAGGATTTGATGGACGCGCCCGTCGGCGAGACGCTGCGGGACGTGGAAATCAAACGCGCGGACGTTGCGGGAGACTCCTCCATCGGCATCGCCGCCGATGTGGGTCCAGGCGGTGGCGCGGACCTGCGCGACGGATTCTCCATCGACGATCGCTTCCAGCGTGACGACGGCCTCGCTGTCGATCCAACCCTGAAAGCGCAGGCCGCCCAGCCAGCGCAGCTTGCAGATCGGACGAAGATCGGCTCGAAACGTTGTGTCATTCTCAAGATCTATGGGCTGGCCGACAGGAGTTTCGAGATTGGCGAGGCGCGCGGAAAGATGGCGCGCGGCATCGAGCAGATCGGTGTCAACGCTCACGGCAAAGCCGCAAGTA
Organism: Nitrobacter sp. TKz-YC01; assembly: GCF_047824785.1. Lineage (GTDB taxonomy): Bacteria > Pseudomonadota > Alphaproteobacteria > Rhizobiales > Xanthobacteraceae > Nitrobacter. The sequence continues at coordinate 777,055 of NZ_CP181167.1, forward strand.
TTGCTTCGTGCCGGCTCAGGGCATTCCGGCGTGAACGCATCGGCGTGGACGGTCTTCAGGACCAGGCCATCAAGCAGGATGTCGATCGTGAAGCGGTGTTCCGGCGCTTCCGGATCGAAGACGAAACCGGACACGGTGCCGTCGCCGCCGAGCGCGAGCCGGCTGACCAGCTTCGGCCTGGCGATCCTTGCCTCGCGGGACCGGATGGCTCGCGTCATGTTCAGGACAGCCCCGCCCAGGTGATAACGGCATCGACAAATTCTTCCTCGCTTGTGTCCGGCGGGATGGCAAGATCAGCCTTTCGCGGTTTGGCCGATCCGGCTGACCAGTCGCGGTATGCGACAGGTATCGAAGCTCGCCTTGCGGTCTCGATCAGGGGATGACCGAATGCCGGTTCGTCGAAATCCGTCAGCAGCCAGCCAGGGCTATGCGGCGCCAGCACATCGCCGATCTCGCCGGCCGCGATCTTGCCGGTCACGAAAACATTCGCGCAGGACATCAGACGGTCATCGTCACAGGTCGCGCCGGCAACAATGACCGACTGGGATGGCGCGCGCCCCCGCAAGCCATCCGCCAAACGTCGTATCATGCGGAAGGATGCCGGCGATGGTGCGGACGGTACGATGGCGAGCGATCGCCGCGCGCCATGGACCGGCTTCAGGGTCAGCGGACGGATCGGCCAATTCTGAAGGACGACTTTGCGTTCGGGCCAGCGGGCCTTCGCAAAGGCCTGGGCGATCCTGCCGGGAGCAAAAAGCGGGGTTTTGTGGGGAAGCGAAGTGATCGCTTCGCTCAAAGTCCCTGCCGTAAGCCACGGATGGACCGGAAGACCAAGTTGCCGGATCAGATCGATCAACCGGGGTAACGGGTTCGGTTCGAAAATCTCAACGCGATCAGGGTGCAGCCGTGTGATGATGCCTGCCGCTTCAGCGGCGCCGGTTTCAGTGTCCAGCTTCAACTGAACGGCTTGTGGGCTGCTCCCGTCCGTGGCCCGGACATGAACGACATCCCGCTCGCGCGACAGGAGAATCGCACGCTCGCCGCGCTGTCGGAGCTGACGTGCCCGCTCCCCGGCGATGGCGAACTGCCGCCGATGGCCGAGAATCAGCACCGAAGGCTGGCGGGACCAGGTCAGCGCCCGGTCGAGTCGCGCGCGCGCCGGCCGCAGCGGATCCGCGATCTCGAACGCGCGGCATTCCCGCCGGTAGTCGGGAAACCGCTGGTCCAGCACGGCAAGATTGCGAAGCACCAGACGCCGCTTCTCGTGCTGGAACGATTTCGAGCCGTGATGTCCGACATAGACCGATGGTGCGCAGACGTTGCGAAAACCCTTGTCGCGCGCGCGCAGGCAGAGATCGACGTCCTCAAGATAGCCTCGTTCGAAGTTCTCCGATAACGCGCCAATGGCCTTAAGACAGTCGCGGGTGACATAGAGGCAGAAGCCGATGCCGCTCGGCACGTCGGTGACATCACCGGCATTGGCGATGCGCGCGATCTCGTCAATTTCGAGAACACCGTCATAGCTCTGCATCGGATTGAGCCTGTTCGGCACTGGAAACGAAAACATGTCGCCGTTGTTCGACAGGGGAGTGACCGTTCCGATATCCGGCGCCGAATGCGCCACCTCCGCCAGTCTTTCAACAAAGCCTGGCGGCACGATGGTGTCCGAGTTGAGCAGCACGATGTCGCCCGCCGGCACGTTCTCCAGCGCACGATTGATCGCGCCGACGAATCCGAGATTGGTCTCGTTCGAGAGGAGATCGATTGCGCCACGGGCCGCAAGCTCGCCGAGATGGCGTCTCAACTCCGGCTCAGGGCTGGCGTCGTTGATGGCCATGATGCGAAAGGAGCATTTGCCGGCAGCATTCGACGCGCGCGCCCTGATGAGACTGTCAAAGCAGTCCAGCGTTGCCGGCACGTCCCGGTATACCGGAACGATGACAGTGGGCGGCAAGGTGTCGGGTTGCGGCGCGGTTGAGCGGTGCGACCGGTTTGACTGATCAGGTGGAGACGACAGGTTGGGAGCCAGCCGCCGGACCCGGAAGACCTCGCCGTCGCATGCTAGCGTCAGCGTCTGGGGCGCTCGCGCCGCTGGTCGCCGAACCAGGAAGGCTGCCGCCTGAACGTCGATGCTGGCCAAAGGGTGAAACGGATCGGGCTCGAGCCGGCTGATCAGCGCGCTGTTCTCAACGCCAACGCTCACTTCGACGGAGTTCGCCAGTGTCCATGCGACCCAGCCCGTCACGTGATTGTCAAACACCGAATAGGCGGCCCAATGCCGCTGCCCCGCGCGCCTAAGTTCCTCAATGGCAAGGCGCAGGACGTTAGGATTGTTGTCGCGACCGATCAGGTTGACGGCCGCGTTACGCCGTCGATCGCCGGTGGTGGACCAGGCGAGCATTCTGCGATTGGCGGCAAGATCGGATGGGTCGACGAGAAGCGCCTGGGCCAGATCAGCCATGGCCGCTTCCTTGCGTTCGAGCTTCCAGTTCGCTTCCGCGCGCAGAACGAAACAATGGGCAGCCGATGACGGATCGATCCGGCAATGCCGGTCCGCGTATTTGAACGCCGCGAGATAATCCCTGGAGTTCAGCGCTTGCGCCGCCAAGCGCTCAAGCATGACATGGGAGGAACGTTCAGCGCGTTCCTGATTGTCAGTGAGGGGGCCGAGAACCATCTGGTGGCGTCCTGACCCGTGACGGCTGGCCGGGCTTCAAAGCTGCCGTTGTCTTCAGGCGGTAATCCGAAAAACGGCCACGGACTTTTATCTCGCCGCGCCGATCTGACGCTGCTGGCTACGGAAGACCCGCACCCGTGGTGAGCCACCGGAAGACTTGCGCGACGGTGGTGGTGCAGGCGTTGCAGCTACCTCCGCAGTCGCGTTACGCTCGATGCCGATGCGAATGCCGACCAGCGGCTCGCGGTTGGTCGGGCCCGATAAAACCACGCGCCTGCCGACTGCGCGTAGGGTTGGTGCGTTCAAAAAACCTGCCTCGGCCACGAATCGCAGCTCATCCGTGCCGCTCATTTCGAGAACCACGCCGGTAAGGGGCAGGGCTCGGCCGCGGGTGCCGGCATAGGCGCCAAGCGGCACCATACGGCCGCTGCCGGTCTGGCCGTTGGCGAGCTGGACCGCGTAACGGATATCGACGCTCAAGGGCTTGTCCGGCCATTCCAGCGCCACGCCTTCCACGCGAGACGGTGCGTCCGGGCCGGCGATCCACGCATTGGGACCGACGATAATGTCGCCGCGGCCTGCAACGTGACCGAGCACCTTCAGGCCTTCGGTTGCGGCATGTGGCTCCATGCCGTTGGCTGAATCCATCGCGGCGGGAATTCGGCTAGCCTGAATCTGTTCGACGCGAACGATGGCTGAGCGCGATCCTCCAGGTCTCGTTGGCTGGACCTGAACCTGCAAAGTCGCGGGCGTGTTGACCCGCACCACCAGTCCAGAGTTGGGCTTGTACAATGTCGGCTCGGCCGCATCCGGATGCAGGATGATCTCCATGTGGCGCTCATGCCCGTTCGCCGGCGCGACGATCACGCGCGGCGGCGAGACTGAGTCCTCGGCGCTCTTGTAATTGATGAAGAAAAGTCCGCGGTCGAGACTCAGCACTTTCTGCTGCTCAGCCTCGTTCATCCTCCCCTGAAACAGATCCACCAGCCGCCTCCCTCAGTCGTGCCAATTCATCACGCGCCGTCGCCTGCCTTGAACAATCAGCTATCTGTAAGCCAGCGGACGGAGAGTCAAAAACCCGACACAATCCATACTCAAGTTGCCGGTCCTGCTATCGCCGCCTCGACTTAAGAAACACGAGCGGGCGGGTGACATCAAAATACTCTCATGGGCACCGATGTGGCCAACTCTCATGGCAGCCGTGGCGAAACACATGGCTTCGGTAACACATCGCGTCGGAAAACATGGCTTCAGCAACACATGGCTCCGGCAAGAGATCAGACCAGCAAGATCGTCGATTTCGCAGGCGAAAGAGATCGTCGGATGTCTTCGGCCTCAACGCTCAGCGAGGCAGCCATCTTGCGCAATCGATCGTTCTCATCTTTCAGCAGCGTGATGGAATCCGCAATGCTGTCGACGGAATCCGGAGCATCCTCGATGTCGCTCAAATCCGCGTGCTGGATCTGCGGAAGATAATCGGAAGGATGCTGTGTAAATTTGAGCCTCATCGCGAACGCCCCGCGCTAGCCATTCCTAGCCATACCATCCCTAGCCATACTTATGAGTAAGTCAGCGACTTCGGAATTCATGTCCACCTGGTCTCGACTATTCGACGACTTTTAGGGCAGGAAGATGTCAGACGGAAGCGAAAGCTGAATGAATAGGCGTCGAGTCATTTGGAACCTGTCAACGCGCGGACATTTAGACGAGATTGTCTTTGAATGTATCGGCGAGGAAAGCTTTTACTAAATAAAGACACGCGTGCTTTCAGCGCGATCAATCAGAGGTCGTCACGCCGATGAAGATTTTATTCGTTCATAATAATTTCCCGGCGCAGTATCGTCATCTCGCCGCCGCATTGGCGAATGAGCCAGGCTTTGAACTCGCCGCGATCGGCGCCTCGCACGCGCATCCAATGCGTTCGGTCAAGTTGATTAAATATGCCCTGCCTGACGCGGACGTTTCCGGGACGCATCCGTTCGCCCGACGCTTCGACAGTGAATGTCGTCGCGCCGAGCAGGTGCTCTATAGTCTTTCAACACTGGCGACATCAGGATTTGCGCCGGATGTCATCCTCGCCCATCCTGGATGGGGTGAAACACTGCCGCTGCGCACCATGTTTCCCAAGGCGCGACAACTGGTCTATTGCGAGTTCTTCTACGGTGCCGAAGGCCGCGACATCGGCTTCGATCCGGAATTTCCGATCTCGGGCCTCGATGGCCATATCGGGTTGCAGCTCAAGAACGCGACGACGTTGCTTGCTCTGGCTGACTGTGATGTCGGAATTTCGCCGACAAACTGGCAGCGGTCGACTTTTCCAAGGCACTATCAAAGCAAGATCGAGGTCATTCATGAAGGAGTTGACACATCGCGCGTGCGGCCCGACGCGCAGGCGCGCCTGACGCTTCCGAATGGCCGCGAGGTCAGCCGTTCGGATGAAGTTGTGACATTTGTCGTACGCAATCTGGAACCGCTCAGGGGCTACCACATCTTCATGCGCGCGCTCCCGGAAATATTGAGGCGGAGGCCCAACGCGCAGATTGTCATTATCGGCAGGGATGGATTGTCTTATGGCATTCCGCCGCCGTCGGGCAGCACCTGGAAGTCAATCTTCCTGCAGGAGGTGCGCGACCGGCTGGACATGTCACGCGTTCACTTTTTGGGCGGCGTTCCCTACCACACCTTTCTTGCCGCACTTCAGGTGTCATCAGCGCATGTCTATCTGACGTATCCCTTCGTGCTGTCCTGGTCCGCGCTGGAGGCGATGAGCGCCGGCTGTCTGGTGATAGGGTCGGACACGCCGCCGGTGCGTGAAGTCATCAGCTCCGGAGACAACGGTCTTCTGGTTCCGTTTTTCGCTGTCGATGAACTGGCCGAGCGGGTCGTTGAAGCGCTTCAGGAGCCGGACCGGTTTTACGCCATCAGGGAGGCTGCGCGGCAGTTCGTCATCGAGCATTTCGACGCCAAGCAGGTATGCCTGCCGCGAATGCGTCAGCTTCTCGACTTCAAGCCATCCTCGCCATCGGCGGCAACACGGCGAAAGGTCTGGAGCGGACGCTCGGCGTCGGAATGGCCTCAAGCGACGCGCCGCTCCCGCAAAGTCATGTCGTCGCCAGAGATGGAGGCGTCAGGCGAGGGCGGCTCCGGCCGGACGTGCTGAAATTATGAAATGATTGAAAGAAGCGTCGTTTGAGAGGTGCCGTTTTGGCGATGCGGCGTTCTTTACTCAAGACCGGATCGATGGGAGATGTTCTACCGGTCACGCGCGCGAGTTATTCGCAGGCTCGTCTGAAATGAGCGTGAAATCATCGATCGTGAATGCCGCGCCGGAGAAGTCATCGTCGCTGAAGTAAGCGCTGCGTGAAATCAGGACAGGAATGCCGGCCGCCGATGCCGAAGCGAGACCGTTGCCGGAATCCTCGATGGCGAGGCATTGCGATCCTGGCAGGTTCAGTTCGGAGAGAACCTTGAGGTAGACGTCCGGCGCAGGCTTCTTGTTCCGCACCTCGTCCCCGGCGACGATTGCCGCGAACCACTGTGTCCAGTCCTTGCCCAACGCAACCGTAAGCAGCGCATCGATGTTGCCGCGCGAGGTGGTGGTCGCGATCGCCAGAGGCTGCCCGCGCTTTCGCGCCGCGGCCAACACGGCCTGAACGCCCGGCCGAAGCGAACAGCCGCCATTGGTAATCAGGTCGGCGTATAACTTGGTCTTGGCTTGATGCAGTTCGGCGATCTCGGGATCCGACAACTGCGGTGACGCACTATTTCGCGAAACGTCGTATGCGCGGATGCGCTCCTTTCCGCCGGTTACTCGCAGCAATTCCTTGTAGAGCGCGCGGTCCCAGCGCCAATCAAGGCCAGCTTCGGCGAATGCGGTATTGAAGGCCTCGCGATGAGCCTCCTCCGTTTCGGCGAGCGTTCCGTCGACATCGAAGATCAAGGCGCGGGCCTCAACGATCGAGGCTCTTACGTGATCCAGCGGCTTGGCGGATGCTTCGCTCATTTCAGTTCACCGGCAGGCAGATCGCGAGAAAGGATGCGATCGATATGTCATCTCCGCGACCATCGCCGCGGACTCTTTGCAGGCAGCGAACATCGGCGCCTGATGTTTACGCCACCATCTCCCTGGTCTTCTCGGCGCGTTTGCGCTCGTTGGGATCGAGATGCTTCTTGCGCAGGCGTATCGATTTCGGCGTCACTTCGACCAGTTCGTCGTCCTCGATATAGGCCAGCGCCTTTTCCAGCGTCATCTTGATCGGCGGCGTCAGCCGCACCGCCTCGTCCTTCGACGTGGTGCGGATGTTGGTGAGCTGCTTGCCCTTCAGCACGTTGATTTCGAGGTCGTTGTCGCGCGTGTGTTCGCCGACGATCATGCCGCGATAGACCCTCCAGCCTGGCTCGATCATCATCGGGCCGCGATCTTCCAGCTTGAACATCGCGTAGGCCACGGCTTCGCCCTGTTCATTGGAGATCAGCACCCCGTTGCGCCGGCCTTGAATGTCGCCCTTGTAGGGCGCGTAGCCGTGGAACAGTCGGTTCATGATCGCGGTTCCGCGGGTGTCGGTCAGAAGCTCGCCCTGATAGCCGATCAGGCCGCGCGTCGGCGCGTGGAAAACCAGCCGCAGCCGGTTGCCGCCCGACGGCTTCATTTCCATCATCTCGGCCTTGCGTTCGCTCATCTTCTGCACGACGACGCCGGAGTGCTCCTCGTCGACGTCGATCATGACCTCCTCGATCGGCTCCTGCCATTCGCCGCTCGTCTCGTCCTTTTTCAGCACCACGCGCGGCCGCGATACCGACAGTTCGAATCCCTCGCGCCGCATGGTCTCGATCAGGATCGCGAGCTGCAATTCGCCGCGGCCCGATACCTCCATCGAATCCTTGTCCGTAGCCTCCGTCACGCGGAGCGCGACATTGCCTTCTGCCTCGCGCAGCAACCGGTCCCGGATCATGCGGCTCGTCACCTTGCTGCCCTCGGTGCCGGCCAGCGGCGAATTATTGACCATGAAGGTCATGGAGACCGTCGGCGGATCGATCGGCTGCGCCGGAAGCGGCTCTTCCACAGCGGGATCGCAGAAGGTGTCGGCCACCGTCCCCTTGGTCAGCCCTGCGATGGCGACGATGTCGCCGGCCGTCGCCTCCTCCAGCGGCGCGCGCTCAAGGCCGCGGAAGGCGAGAATCTTGGAGATTCGGCCCTGCTCGATCAGTTTTCCGTCCCGCGCCAGAACCTTGACGCTCTGGTTCGGCTTGATCATGCCCGAGGAGATGCGGCCGGTGATGACGCGGCCCAGATAAGGATTGGCCTCGATGATCGTCCCGATCATGCGGAACGGTCCGTCTTCCACCTGGGGCGGCGGAACATGCCGGACGATCAGGTCGAACAGCGGATGCATTCCGGCATCCTGGGAGCCTTCCGGGCTATCCGCCATCCAGCCCTGCTTGGCCGAACCGTAGAGGATGGGAAAGTCGAGCTGTTCGTCGCTGGCGTCGAGCGCCGCGAACAGGTCGAACACCTCGTTGATGACCTCGGTCGGACGGGCGTCCGGACGATCCACCTTGTTGATGACGACGATCGGCTTCAGTCCGACCTTCAGCGCCTTTGAGACCACGAACTTGGTCTGCGGCAGGGGGCCTTCGGCGGCATCCACCAGCACCAGGGCGCCATCCACCATGTTGAGGATGCGCTCGACTTCACCGCCGAAATCCGCGTGGCCGGGGGTATCGACGATGTTGATGCGGATGTCGTTCCATTGCACCGAGGCGGCCTTGGCGAGAATGGTGATGCCGCGCTCGCGTTCCAGGTCGTTGGAATCCATGGCGCGCTCGACCACGCGCTGATTGTCACGGTAGGTGCCGGACTGCTGCAGCAGGCGATCCACCAGGGTGGTCTTGCCATGGTCGACGTGGGCGATGATCGCGACGTTACGGAGGTTCATGGGTTGATTCTTCTTCATCGAAAAAACGCGCATGGCCCGGGCTTCGGGCGGCGGTCTTGAATTAACGGGAATTTTCAAGGTTACGAGAAGGGCGCGGCGTGATCGATGCACGCGGCAAAAGCGGTCAGGGATTCGTCGCTTCCGGCCAGGTCATTGCCACTTCTTGATCCGAGATGTCACTTCTTGTCTGAAGTGTCACTATCTTGTCTGAAATGCCGAATTCAGGTGCGAATAGCCACAATGCGGCTCCGGCGTTTTCGCTGCGACGCTATATAGCCGGAAATCGTCAAAAAACAATGCGTCGATTGCCGTTTGGCGAACTCATTTTCAGCAATGGCGGGAACTACTTTGCAAGCTGCGTGGCTTCGGCCGGGTAAACGCCGCGCAGAACCTCGTCGAAATGGCCTCTCACCGCCTCGTTGCAGAGGCAGGCGCGGCGGCCCAAAGCTTCCCGGTCGCATACCACGATGGCGCCTCGCCGGGTCGCCAGAACGCCTTCGGCCTTGAAGGTCTGGATCACGCGGCTGGCGTAGCTGCGTCCGACACCCAGCATGGTCGACAACTGCTCGTGGGTCAGTGGCACGAGTTCGCTGCCGGTGCGCTCCATCGCCGAGAGGATCCACTTGGCCGTGCGTTGTTCGATCGAATGGATGGCGTTGCAGGCTGTGGATTGAAACACCTGCGCCAGCATGCAGTCGGCATAACGCGCGAAAAGATCCTGCAGCGTAGGCGATTTTGTTTTCGCGGATTCCAGTTTCGCGACCCGCAACCGCACGAACGGCCCTCCGACCTTGACCGTAATGCGCGTATAGGCGGGCAGATGACCATGGCTGACGATGCCGCCGACCGCCCCCTCCCGTCCAACCAGAATGGTTTCAACATCGCGGCCGTCCTCGTTGGGGACGAGATAGGACACCAGGCTGGGTCCGCAGGGAAAGTGGACGGTTTCGACATCGTCCCCCGGATTGTAAAGCAGGTCGTCGCCTTCATTGCGGGCGACTTCAAGGCTGGACCTGATCAGCGCGAAATCCGCGTCGCTAAGCCGACGCAGAAGGTTGTTGTACGGTCGGCTCTGACGGTTCGTGCCCTGCTGGATGGCCATTGCTGCGTCCCCTTATCAGAGTTCCATAGCGCATACGCCTGATATTTTATGTGCAGAAGTGAACAGACAGAGCGTCGTCGCCGTGGTTGGTTCCATGCTTGAAACCGGATCGTGTCCAGGCTGCCGCCCGCGAACGATGCCCATGGAAGTCATGCATCCCTCTGTCCCCGATGGTCCGGCTTCGGCGCCAGCCGGTGTCCCTCGTGACGTGCTGATCGTTGAGGATGACGTCATTATCGCGATCGATATCGAGCAGACGGTGGCGGAGTTTGGCGTCGCCTCGGCCAGGACCGCCTCGAATGTGGCGCAGGCGCTGGCCATGATCGCAGAGCGCGCTCCAGATTTCGCGCTTCTTGACGTCGCTCTTTCGGAGGAGAAAAGTTTTGCAATCGCCAGGCTGCTGGACACGTTGAAAATTCCGTTTGTTTTCGTGACCGGCTACAGCGGCGACAAGGTCTTCCCGGCGGAATATTCGGGCCGGCCCAGACTTTCGAAACCGTTTTCGCGGGATGAACTGTTCGCGATCCTGTCGAACTGGCGAAGCGGCGGCGCAAGATAAGTTGCGCCCGCGCAACCTCAGGCGCAGGCATCAGGGATACACATCACTGAGCGCGCAATCACTCCGTATTTGCTGATAGGGTCGCGCGGAACGGTGAGGGATGGCGCATGGCCATGTCGGACGTGGAGAATGCGAGAGCGGAGCCGCTGGAGATCTGGACGATCGGCTTCAGACCGTTCTTCCTGATGGCCGGCGTCTGGTCGGCGGTGGCGCTCGCCGGATGGATCGGCGTGCTCACAATGGGTCTCACCCTGCCCAGCCGCTTCGATCCGCTCACATGGCATATCCATGAAATGCTGTTCGGGTTCGTCCTGGCGGCGATTGCCGGTTTTCTGCTCACCGCGATTCCGAACTGGACCGGTCGCCCGCCGATCAGCGGCCGGCCGCTCGCCGCGCTGGTGATGTTGTGGCTTGCGGGTCGCGTGACCTGTCTCGTCTCAGCTTGGTTTCCGCTCGGGCTGGCGGCGGTGATCGACCTTGCCTTCCCGTTCGTGCTTTGCGGAGTTGTCGCTCGCGAGATCATTGCGGGCCGCAACTGGCGCAACCTGATCATGCCGATCCCTGTCGCCGTGCTCGGCGTCGCCGACCTTCTGATGTATCTGGAGCTATCTGGCTCGTCCGTACCCATGGGTCTGGGATGGCGTCTCGGACTGGCCGCGATCATCGTTCTGATCTCGGTCGTCGGCGGCCGGATCATCCCGAGTTTCACGCGCAACTGGCTCATCAAGCAGAATGCGTCCGGCCTTCCGCCCGCGCACGGGCACGTCGATAGTCTCGCGCTGGTGTCTCTCCTTGCCGGGATGGTCGGATGGGCGTTGTTTCCCGAAAGCGGGCCTTTCGGCTGGTTGTTGCTTGTCGCCGCCGCGCTCAATGGTTGGCGGCTCGGGCGCTGGCGAGGCACGGCGGTCGGCGCTGAACCGCTGTTGGCCGTTCTTCACGCCGGATACCTGTGGGTCATCATCGGTGCGGCATTGCTGGGCGCTTCGATGCTGGCCGGTCATGTGCCTCGGGCCGCGGCGATCCACGCACTGACCGCGGGCGCCATCGGCACGATGACGCTCGGCGTCATGACCCGCGTTTCGCTCGGCCACACCGGACGCGCCCTCACGGCGGATCGGATCACTGCCCTGATCTATCTGCTGGTGATCCTCGCCGCCATCGCGCGGGTCGCGGCCTGGGGTGGCGGATCGTCAGCGAGTTTGATCGAGATATCGGCGGTCCTGTGGGTCGGCAGCTTCGGCCTGTTCGTGTTGCGGTACGGACCGATCCTGCTGGCGTCCCGCGTGACGTCGGCGGACGTTCAGCGCCGTCCGTAACGACGCTTTCCCGCGCCGCGAGCGCCCCGCGCGGGGCGCACGCAACTCCGGATGTCCCATAATCAATGTTTATCGGTTGATATTCAGTACCGCGCCCGTCGTGGCATCGACGTCGACCTCCATATAACGGCCGGCGGCGTCGCGCCCGTCGATCTGCCACTCATAGCCGGCAAACTCCGCGTCTGAAACAGAGGTCAGTCCGGCGTTGAACGCAACGTCAAGCGCGTCGTGCATCGAGAGAAGGCTCCCGGAGTCATAGGCGATCGCCGGCGCGGCCGCGCCGAGGGAAATCGCGGCAGCCAGGGCCAGAATGTACTTTCGCATGTGAAAGCTCCTTGTCGAATCATCGAGCCGTTGCGCGTTCGCAGCGCAACATTGACTAGAACCGGCTGCCTTCCGTTGCGTTCCCATCCCGCGCGGGACGATGTGCTGGCGGATCGTCGCAAGAACCGGGTTCGGATAAACGCTCCGCTTTCTATCGGGTGGTGTTGTCGCTCGGCGGCGGATCGATCCGGCATTGCATGATGCAGTGCAGCCCGGTGCCGGGGGAATGCGATCTCCGCCTTCCCGTCGAATCCCAATGGCCATCCGCCTCCACTGCATCTCACGCCAGCGCCGCTCATTCGGCCGAAGCAGATGTCTGCAGGCGGTTGAGCTTAAACGCACGGCCCGGTTGCGTGCGAGTTTTCTGCCCCACGGATCGACTCGTTCGTCCCATGGCGTTTTCGAACGAAGCGGAAAGACTCTAAGATACGATGCTTTCGACACAAATTGATGTGGTCTGTTCTGCTCCACGCCCGGGGATGGGCGGTTGGCTGTCCGGCCTCGGCGGCCGGCGCTTTTTGCCGGGATATTGGATAGAATCCGGTATAACTTCCGCTGTCTTCCCTATAGATCGCTACGCCTCTCATCACGTCAGGAAATTGGCTGGATCGCCATGGACATATCACATTTAGCCGAGCATCTCGGGACCGCCGGTGGCCTGGCCGCTTCGTTCTTCGTGGTCGCCACTTGCACCATGCGGACCATGATCCCGCTCCGTGTCTTCGGCATGCTGGCCAATCTCATGCTGATGATCACGGCGCTTCCGCTTCACAATTTCCTGCAGTTCGGGCTTCACGCGGGATTGTTTTTCCTCAACGGATATCGCCTGCACCAGATGCTCCTGCTCGTGCGCGAGGTGAAGAAGTCCGTCAACGGCGATCTCTCGATGGACTGGCTGAAGCCCTTCATGACCAAGCGCAAGTGCGAGGCCGGCGAGATGCTTTTCTACAAGAATGAGAAGGCGGAGACGATGTTCTACATCGTCAGCGGGCGGTATCGTCTGGTCGAGTCCGGCATCGAACTGCCGATCGGGGCCCTCGTCGGTGAGCTCGGCATGCTGTCGCCAAGCAACGAGCGTACCCAATCGCTGGAGTGCATCGAAAGCGGCATGGTGCTCAGCGTGAGCTACCGGCAGGTCGAGGAGCTTTACGTCCAGAATCCGGAATTCGGCTTCTATTTCCTGCGGCTGGCCAGCGCGCGGCTGTTTCAGAACATCGGCAAGCTCGAAGAGCGGCTGGCTGAAACTGCTGCGCCCGCGGTCATGAGTCCCAGGCTCGCATGAACCTCGGCAGAAGCAAAGCCGCGGACGTTCTTCCCGCCATCCGCTCGATGTTCGCGAATGTTTCGGGCGAGAACGACAATCCGATTCCGACGTTGCCGGTGGACATGCCTGAAAACGCTAGGCTTGCGGCGGCTGACGGCGTGAAGCGCCTGATCGATTATCAGGGATCTGGTTACGCGCAGCTCTATGTCGGCCGGCTTCGGCGTTTCATCGGCCAGCGCAATGTGGATGATAAAGTACTTGCCGATATCGCGCGGCTGATGGCCTCGCGTATGGCTTATGACGATCCCATCCGCATGGCGCAGCTCAAGCTTGCTGAAATCCGGACGGGTCCGCATGCTCCTTCTGTTGACGCGCGCAAACTGCATCTCGATGAGTTGATTTCGTTGCTGCCGAAAAGGGGAGCCGACCCGGTCATCCGCGTGCTGGATTATCTGGGTTGGCGGCACCTGCCGGTCAGCATGCGGTTCAGCACCGCTAGCGGCTTCGGGCTCCGCCGTCTCAGAGCCTTGGCTTCGCTCAGGCGATGGCGGCTGTCGTCTTTCCGATATGCCAATGAGCGGGTCTGGGTCGAGCGCTGGCTGCACATGATCGATCGCAGCCTGGCAAAGCAGCCTGCCGCGGTCGCGGCGGTGGTTGCGACGGCCGGGATGGTGCAGGGATACGGTGCTGCCTATGCTCAAAATTTGCGGGACTGGAATCTGATCATCGACCGTCTTGTCAAACCGACCTTCGACGGCGCGATACGCTGCCCTGATCTCAGCGCCGCAATCGTCGAGGCGCGGGCGGCCGTTGAGCATGATCCGCGGCAGGAATCGTTGAAGCGCGTCATCGCGGGATTAAGGGAGCGCGCCGGGGCTGACGACCGGAGGGCCGGTTGAGTGTCACGCTTTCTGGCATGTCTGGGCTGGCATGTGTCTGGACCGACATGTCCGGGCCCGGGGGTTGAGCTGAGGGCCCGGCGCCATCGTTGCGTTCAGGACGAACAAGTTTATCCGCTTTTGGAGGTGTCATAAAAGAGGTGAGTGAATCGATGTCGTGGGCAGCAGCGCTCGTGCAGTTTGCCTATAGCGTTTTCGAGCGAAGCATGTCCTCGGGCTCGGCTTGAGGATGGAGTCCGGTTCGCGTGTAGAAACGAGTCAGATCAATATTATAAAGCCTCGCTTCTGATTCTGTCGGAAGCGAAAGGCTCTCATTATAGATTGTTTGAGCATCATTTTTTCCGAGAATCCGGTTTCCACTTTTCGGAATCATTGCTCCAGAGCAAGGGCGTCCGCGTGCTACTTCCTTCGTTATCGTCGTCGATCGCAGTGGGTCCGCTGGCTGGCTGGATGGTCGTGCTGACCGTCAAGCACGTGCTGGCCGATTTTGTGTTGCAGAACTCCTGGATGGCAGTCGGCAAGGATCAAAGGACCGGCTGGGCCTTGCCGCTGCTCTCGCACTGTCTCGTGCATCTGGCGCTGGCGCTGGCGCTCATTCTTCTTATCGCGCCGCGCTTCTGGTTCATCGCCTTTATCGATTTCGCGATTCATCTCGTCGTGGATCGCGCCAAGGGCATCTGCGTCTCCGCCTTCGACGTGACGCAGGACCATCAGCACCCGTGGTTCTGGACGCTGATAGGCGTCGATCAGACATTGCACCATCTCACCGGATTTGGCCTTGCGATCGTCATGGCGTTCAACGCGTGACTCGCGTTACGTGATTCAGCGGGCGGCGTCGGCGAATCAAGGCATGGCCCCGAGGCTTGATTCGGAACCGGAATGCAAGCCCGCCCGGTTCGACTTCGTGGGCGTGGTTAACTGCTCGTTAGGGAATTGCGTTGCATCCTCATGACCTGAGGAGAATTGCGCATGTCTAGCTCCGACGCTTTCGAGAACGACATATGCCCAATCAAGGATGATCTGTTGGGCGCCATGTATCGAGCCAGCGAGCATGGATTGCCTCAGCTGATTGCCAGCGTCGCTCCGGATGTACGAGCGATGCTGGCACTGTTCTGCTACCGCCGGAGCCATCTGCACGCACTGGCTCTGGCAGTCGCTTCAAGCTGCACGGAGCGCGATCTGATCGTGCTCGGAGGCCGCGTTGGTTCCACGCTGTTCGCGCTGTCGCGCAACGCCCGGCAACCTCACATTCGGTCGCCGCACGGCCAGCGCAAGCCGATCACGTTATCGACCAGGCCGCTCAGCACGTATGTGCCGCTCGACGATCAGGTCGACGACGAGGAGCCTGCGCTGGTTTCGGCTTAGCGCGGGCCGCCCGGCGGCCTACTTCTTCTTCTCTTTGGTGATGACGCCCGGCAGCGTCAGATTGCCGGAAGCTACCTTGTAGGTGCCGGTAACGCACAGAAGCGGCGCCTTGCCGGTTTCATTGACTTGCAGATGCGCGGCGACGGCATCGAAATTCACATTCTCCGCGCCTTTCACCGGCACGGTGATGCGCACCGTCTTGCCCTTGAGGATGGGGCTCATGCCGGGGCTGTCCAGCGCGAGCGGCAGGCCGGGCGCGGTTGCTGGCAACAGGTCCTGTCCCGGCGAGATGTCGAGCACCTTGAGGCCGCCGGCGCAGGCCTTGTCGCTGGCCAGCACCACCCAGTGCGAATGCCAGTCGGCGCCGTCGTTGGTCGGGTCGCCGTCGCCATTTTCGTCAAACAGCGGTGTGTCGTCGAAATCCGGGTGCGCGGTGATGGCGAGCGCGAGAATGCCGGAGCCTTTCGCGAAGCCGACCGTCGCGGGATCGAGCTTGGTCGGCCAGACGTAGGCGTCCACCTTGGCGCCAGCGAGCTTGCCGACCTTTTTCGGCTTCAGCGAGCCGGCGTCGCCGCTGACTTCCATGGCGAAAGTGGCAAGCCGTCCGTCCGTCGAGGCGGAGGCGCTGGTGACGTCGAACGCCGGCGGCACGGCCGCATCTTGCTTGGCGCGGATATCATGGGCGAGAGCGGAGGTCGCAAGCGCGCCTTGCAGCAGGATGATGGCCATGTTGGTGGAGAAATTGGGCATCCGGATGCTCCTTGTTGTTAATATCGAGTCGATACTATATGAATGAAGGATGATCGGAGCTTCGTCAATTAAAATAGCGAGTCGCTACTATGTTTTCTCGAACGGCTCTGGAGGCGGCGTATCTGATCAGCCGCCTGGACCGGCTGGCGCGCAGCGGCGTCAACGTCGAAGGGCTTAATCCTGCGCAGTGGGAGGCGTTGCGCTACCTGTCGCGCGCCAACCGCTTTTCGCGCACCCCGGCGGCGCTGGCCGGCTATGCGGGCTCGACTCGCGGAACCATTTCCCAAACCCTGATTGCCCTGGAGCAGAAGGGGTTGGCGTCGCGGCAGTCCAGCCGCCGCGACGGCCGCTCGGTCGAACTGGCGCTGACGCCGCGCGGCGAGGCTGTATTGAGAGACGATCCGCTGCGGCGGCTGGCGGACGACATCGCGGTCGCAACAAGCGGCGAAGCCGGGGAGTTGCTGGCGACCTTGCAGGACATCCTGTCGTCAACGATCGCGCGAAATGGCGGACGCGCCTTCGGAGTGTGCCGCACATGCAGGCATTTCCGCCACAATGCCAAGCCGGGCAGCGCCTCGCCGCATCATTGCAACGTACTCGATGAAGCGCTTTCCGATTCCGATAGTGGCGCGATCTGTCAGGAGCATGAAGCCGCGTGAAGAAACGCAATATCCATATCCCGCCTTGGCTGCGCACTCAGCCGGATAGCAACAGCGCGCCAATCAGACGGCATCCACCAGGATGACCCGGATGTCGTTGACGTTGGTGAGCGTCGGGCCGGTCAGAAGCAGATCCCCGGTGGCGGTGAAGAAAGCCGTGGCGTCGTTGTTGGCGAGATAGGCGAGGGGATCGAGCTGGAGCGCGCGCATCGCCCTGAATGTGCTGGCATCAATCACCGCGCCGGCGGGATCGGAAGCAGCGCCCGCTCCGCCGTCGGCGCCATCGGTATCGGCCGCCAGCACGCTGACGCCTTCCGCGTTCCTGAGCTGTGACGCAAGCGACAGCGCATATTCCTGATTGGGCCCGCCGCGCCCGTTGCCGCGAACCGTAACAGTGAGTTCGCCGCCTGACAGGATGGCGAGCTTGCGGCCGTCGGCGCGCGCCTTCAGCGCGAGTTTCGCGTGCTCGGCTGCAACGTCGCGTGCCTCTCCTTCGAGATTCGCGCCGAGGTCGAGCACCTCAAAGCCGGCATCGCGGGCGAGTCTGGCGGCGGCGTCGAGCGAGGTCCTTGGCCGCGCGATAATCCCGAAGCGGGCGCGAGTGAAAACGGCGTCGCCGGGCTTACAGCTCTCATTGGCGGGATCGTCGAGCGCGCGGCTAACCGCATCGTCGCATACGATCCTGTATCGTGCGAGCAATGCGCGGGCGTCGGCCAGCGTGGTCGGGTCGGGCACGGTGGGGCCGGAGGCGATGACGGTCGGCTCATCGCGCGGCACGTCCGATATTGCCAGGGTGACGATCTCGGCGCGGCTGGCCGCCTGCGCGAGCCGCCCGCCCTTGATCCGCGACAGGTGCTTGCGCACCGTGTTGATGTCGGCGATCGGGGCGCCGGAGCGGAGCAGGGCCTGGTTGATCTGCTGCTTCTGCGTGATCGATACGCCGTCAACCGGCGCAATCCAGTTCGCCGAGCCGCCGCCTGAAAGCAACACCAGCAGCAGATCGTCGGCTGTCGCGGTTCTCGCGAGGGTCAGGCTGGCGGCCGCGGCGTGCAAGCCCGCTTCATCCGGCACCGGATGGCCGGCCTCGACCACCTTGATCCGGCGCGTCGGCACGCGGTGGCCGTAACGGGTGGCGGCGAGGCCGGCCAGCCGGGCGGGATCGAGACCGGCAGCGTCGAGATAGTGTCGCTCCACTGCCGCGGCCATGGCGGCGGCGGCTTTGCCGGCGGCGAGGCAGATGACGCGCCCCTCGGGCAGGGGTGGCAGATGCGCCGCAAGGATATTGTCGGGATGCGCGGCGGCGACGGCCGCGTCGAAGATGGCCCGCAGCAGCTTGCGGTGGTCGGTCATGCCCGGATCCGGATGATCCCTGTCGGATCGAGTTGCGGATTTCCGCTTAAGTTTTCCGACACACCGTCAGGCGTGTTCCGGCTAGCGGTTGGAGATCTGCCGAGGCAGCGGCAGCGCGGGTGAGCCCGCGGCATCCGAGACCCTGGCGACCGTGCTGCGGCTGTTCATCATCGCGTCGAGCCGTTCGCGTTCCTTCTCGAAGCTTGCCAGGATGGTGCCGTCCAGTGATCGTCCCCGCGGAAGCCTGACCCGCATGGGATCGACGAAACGGCCGTTGACGAGAATTTCATAGTGCACATGCGCTCCGGTCGAGCGGCCGGTCGAACCGACAAAGCCGATCACCTGCCCTTGCCGGACGCGCTTGCCCGGCTCCATCCCCTTGGCGAAGGCCGACATGTGGCCATAGGCGGTTTCATAGCCGTTGTTGTGCTTGATACGGACGTACTTGCCGTAGCCGCCCTCCCATGCCGCTTTTTCGACGACACCGTTGCCTGTGGCGAAAATCGGCGTGCCATAAGACGCCGCCCAATCGACGCCGGTATGCATTTTCACGTAACCGAGGATCGGATGGCGCCGAACGCCGAAGCCTGATCGCATCATGGCGCTGGCGACCGGTTTGCGGACCAGGAACTTCTTCGCGCTCTTGCCGGATTCGTCATAATAATCGACCATCGCGTCGTCGGGGGTCTGGAAGCGAAAGTATTTCTTGGTTTCGCCGCCCACGGTGAGCGAGGCATACAGAACCTCGTTCTTTTCGGTCGTCGGCGTTCCTTCATCGTCTCCGGCATAGAAGACGTCGAATGAATCGCCCGGCTGGACCTTGCGCTGGAAATCGATGTCGTAGGAGTAAATGCGGATCATGTCCTCGATGACCGCAGGCGGGACCTTGTCCCGCAACGCGGTCTCGTAGATGCTTTGATAAAGCCGGGCCCCGCTGCCATCGTCGCTGTCGCTGCTGTCGGCGACATCGGCGACCGAATTCATGCTGGCGACGTCGACAGCGACGTAATTGCCGAGATCCGACAGCGCGGCGACAGCCTCGATGAGGGAATCATTCGCCACGATCACGCGGTAGGGCAGGAGTCGCTGGTCGGAGGTTGCGGGCGCCATCATGATGCGCAGCTTCTGGCCTTCCCGAAGTCCGCCGTCGCGGCCGCGAGGTCCGAGCGTGGCCGCGATCGCGCGTGCTTCTTCCGGCGTCGCGCCCTGGTCCCGCAACACCGAGACGATCGTGTCGCCTCTCCTGACCAGATGCACCCGCTCCCCTATTGGATTGCCGCCGGTGAGTTGTTCGCTGGTTTTCGGGAGCAGCGTTACGTTTTCCGGGACGATGCGGGCCTCGAATCCGGCATAAGGGTCCACGCCGCCTTCGGCGGCGTAGGCCATCTTGATGCTCGACGTCGCGCCAGGCGCGTCCGCCGCTTCGGCCATCGTATACCGGACGCCGCTGTTGCCGCGCCAGTTCGAGGCGTCGCGTACCCGCATCAAAACTTCATCGATCGGGAGGATTGCCGCGATCTTCGCCTTCGGCAGGATCGAGGCGAGATCACGGGTCACGAAGGAAACTTCGGCGTCTGGCTCGGCCGCCGCCGCGGCGCTTGCGTCTTCCGAATTGGCGCGGGTGGGGCTGCCGACATCCGCCAGCAGGCGCTGCGCGTTGAATGGCGGCACTCGTGCGCTGAGATCACCGGTCGCCATCGACAGGTTGCCCGACACCCGAACGAAGGGCCGGACCCGCATCACGTCGCGATTGCCGGCGCGGGTCACGGTCGAAACGCGGATGACCTGCCTTGCAGCGGTCGCCTCGCTCGGCGGTGGCAGGCGATCGCCCTTGTGGAGGCTGGCCTGATGATCACCGCTTCCGAAGGAACCGCGAAGCCCGCCTTCGACACGCTCGGCCATCTGCGCAAAGGTGGTCTCACCGTCGAGCGACGCAAAAACGGCGCCGCCGATGAGAGCCGCGCCGCACAGGCCCGTCAGGATGGTGCCGCTGAACCATTGCACGGAGACGCGGCGGCGATCGATGACGGCGGCTTCGGACCCGTCCGCCGAAAGCGGTGGTTCATGACCGAGGTCGATGAGGCCCGTTTCGCGTCCTTTATGTCCAGCGCGTGCCGTACTCAAATCCGTCGTCCCCCAAATCCTGCAACCGTCACGTTCCTACGCGCGGCGGCGTCCGGCGCCCCAAGTAGGAGACGAAAGATCCGCGTGTCTGATGCTCAAGGTGCCTGATCCTCATGACCCTGGCCGGCTGGCCTCCGGTCGCGACCACCAAATGGCGCCTGAACCCCGATGCATTGCGGTCGGTTGGACACGGCGATGCGATCGTGGACCGACCCGCCGCCTGCTGCAGCTTCCTACTTCCTGGACTTGACCGAGCGCCTGATGCCCCTGGCAATCGGCTATTCAAGACTTACCTATCCCCTGAGAACGTCGCAGGAATGTGGCTCAAGTGCGGCATTTCGCGGGGCTTTTTCGCGCCGCGAAATGGTTTTGCGAAATGCTACAATTTGTTGACGATAGGCGTTGACAAGCGCCGGGGAGCGGGACTATAAACCGCCCACTGAACGCGGCGCCGCGCTGGACTTTACCAGGGCACACCGTCGCTTCGGTGAAGCTCCTCACTAGGTTGAGCGAATCAGCAGCCGATAGCCATCGGTTGTTATTTGTCGTCTGTGAAAGCGCATCACCGGCTTCCAGAAGTGGAAGTGAGGGGGTCTTCGGATCCCGGGCTGTTTGACAAGTAAAGATGAAGAAAGAGAAACGTGGACGGCGGAGTCCTTGCGGATCTCAACCTGCCAAGGCTTCGGCTTTTGGTGGATTGAGGTCGGACGAAAGACTTCGGCGGTACACGTTTAAAGGTTACACCATCGTTGCCCGCGATGTGAATCGCAGGCAGCAAGTCGGCTTCGGCTGACAATGGTGGGACCTCGTCAAACGTTGTGATCAGCCGGTTCAAGGTTTCAAGTCCAACTTGAGAGTTTGATCCTGGCTCAGAGCGAACGCTGGCGGCAGGCTTAACACATGCAAGTCGAACGGGCGTAGCAATACGTCAGTGGCAGACGGGTGAGTAACGCGTGGGAACGTACCTTTTGGTTCGGAACAACCCAGGGAAACTTGGGCTAATACCGGATAAGCCCTTACGGGGAAAGATTTATCGCCGAAAGATCGGCCCGCGTCTGATTAGCTTGTTGGTGAGGTAACGGCTCACCAAGGCGACGATCAGTAGCTGGTCTGAGAGGATGATCAGCCACATTGGGACTGAGACACGGCCCAAACTCCTACGGGAGGCAGCAGTGGGGAATATTGGACAATGGGCGCAAGCCTGATCCAGCCATGCCGCGTGAGTGATGAAGGCCCTAGGGTTGTAAAGCTCTTTTGTGCGGGAAGATAATGACGGTACCGCAAGAATAAGCCCCGGCTAACTTCGTGCCAGCAGCCGCGGTAATACGAAGGGGGCTAGCGTTGCT
Organism: Nitrobacter sp. TKz-YC01; assembly: GCF_047824785.1. Lineage (GTDB taxonomy): Bacteria > Pseudomonadota > Alphaproteobacteria > Rhizobiales > Xanthobacteraceae > Nitrobacter. Next base: position 798,726 of record NZ_CP181167.1, read on the forward strand.
CGGAATTACTGGGCGTAAAGGGTGCGTAGGCGGGTCTTTAAGTCAGGGGTGAAATCCTGGAGCTCAACTCCAGAACTGCCTTTGATACTGAGGATCTTGAGTTCGGGAGAGGTGAGTGGAACTGCGAGTGTAGAGGTGAAATTCGTAGATATTCGCAAGAACACCAGTGGCGAAGGCGGCTCACTGGCCCGATACTGACGCTGAGGCACGAAAGCGTGGGGAGCAAACAGGATTAGATACCCTGGTAGTCCACGCCGTAAACGATGAATGCCAGCCGTTAGTGGGTTTACTCACTAGTGGCGCAGCTAACGCTTTAAGCATTCCGCCTGGGGAGTACGGTCGCAAGATTAAAACTCAAAGGAATTGACGGGGGCCCGCACAAGCGGTGGAGCATGTGGTTTAATTCGACGCAACGCGCAGAACCTTACCAGCCCTTGACATGTCCATGACCGGTCGCAGAGATGTGACCTTCTCTTCGGAGCATGGAGCACAGGTGCTGCATGGCTGTCGTCAGCTCGTGTCGTGAGATGTTGGGTTAAGTCCCGCAACGAGCGCAACCCCCGTCCTTAGTTGCTACCATTTAGTTGAGCACTCTAAGGAGACTGCCGGTGATAAGCCGCGAGGAAGGTGGGGATGACGTCAAGTCCTCATGGCCCTTACGGGCTGGGCTACACACGTGCTACAATGGCGGTGACAATGGGAAGCAAAGGGGTGACCCCTAGCAAATCTCAAAAAACCGTCTCAGTTCGGATTGGGCTCTGCAACCCGAGCCCATGAAGTTGGAATCGCTAGTAATCGTGGATCAGCATGCCACGGTGAATACGTTCCCGGGCCTTGTACACACCGCCCGTCACACCATGGGAGTTGGTTTTACCTGAAGGCGGTGCGCTAACCCGCAAGGGAGGCAGCCGACCACGGTAGGGTCAGCGACTGGGGTGAAGTCGTAACAAGGTAGCCGTAGGGGAACCTGCGGCTGGATCACCTCCTTTCTAAGGATGACTCTTCAGAAGCGCTCACGCTCTTCTATCGGGTCTCTTGGAAACATCAGTGGCCAATGATCGTCAGGATCGTTGAGCTGCATTGGCGGGATTTCGCCGTCTTCGTTTCTCTTTCTTCGCGGACGAACACGCGCCAGGGGCGGCGCTTGTGCTCATGATCCGGTTAATCCGGTGGAGCGCGCTGTCCCTCGTCGTTAGGGGCTTGTAGCTCAGTTGGTTAGAGCGCGCGCTTGATAAGCGTGAGGTCGGAAGTTCAAGTCTTCCCAGGCCCACCATT